>NZ_JBHVBO010000023.1:0-38647 GCF_042668085.1 Isoptericola sp. NPDC057391
CAAACGGCCCGTTTGAGGATCAAGTCAGCACGCTCGTTGCTCGACCGGGGTGCGCCACTGCCTCAGGCGAGGGCGAACGCCACGCAGGCGATCCCGAAGCCCATCACGCCGATGGCCGTCTCCATGACGGTCCAGGTGCGCAGCGTGGTCTTCACGTCCATGTCGAAGAACCGGCCCACGAGCCAGAACCCCGAGTCGTTGACGTGGCTGAGCACCACGGACCCGGCCGCGACGGCGACGACGATCGCGGCCGTCGCGAGCTGGCTGAACCCGCCGGCCGCCACCGCCGGGGCGATGAGCCCGGCCGCGGTGGTGAGGGCCACCGTGGCGGAGCCCTGCGCCACGCGCAGGACGGCGGCGATCACGAAGCCGGCGACGACGACGGGCAGCCCCAGGTCGGCCAGGACGTCGGCGAGCGCGTCGCCGATGCCCGACGCCCGCAGCACGCCGCCGAACATGCCGCCGGCGCCGGTGATGAGGATGACGGAGCACACGGGCCCCAGCGCGGAGTCGAGCGTCTGCTCCAGCACGGTGCCCTCGACGCCGCGGCGGCGGCCGAGCGCCCAGGCCGCCACGAGCACGGAGAGCAGCAGCGCGACCGGCGTGGAGCCGACGACGCCGGCCCAGGTCACGACCGGGCTCTCGGCGGCGACCCAGCCCGCGGAGGCCGCGGTCTCCAGCCCCGTGTTGGCGAAGATCAGCACGAGCGGGAGCAGCAGGATGCCGACCACCGTGCCGAAGCGCGGCGGGTTCGCGACCTGCACGGCGTCGGCGCGGCCGAGGATCGCGGGGACGGGCAGCTCGAACCGCCGGCCGGCGAACCGGCCGAAGAGGTAGGCCGTGACGTACCAGGTGGGGATCGCCACGACCAGGCCGAGGAGCAGGACCGTGCCGACGTTCGCCCCGAGGAACTCCGACGCGGCGACCGGGCCCGGGTGCGGGGGCACGTAGATGTGCATCACGGAGAACGCGCCGGCCACGGGCAGGCCGTAGAGCAGCAGCGAGCCGCCGAGCCGGTGCGCCACCGCGAACACGATCGGCAGCATCACGACGAGGCCGGCGTCGAAGAAGATCGGGAAGCCGAAGATCAGCGACGCGACGCCGAGGGCCAGCGGGGCGCGCTTCTCGCCGAACCGCGCGATGAGCACGTCGGTCATCACCTTCGCGCCGCCGCTGGTCTCGATCAGCCGGCCCAGCATCGCGCCGAGCCCGACGAGCAGGGCGACCGACGCCAGGGTCGAGCCGAAGCCGTCCAGCAGCACGTCCAGGATGCCGCCGCTCGGCAGGCCCGCCGCCACCGCGGTGAGCACGCTGACCAGCGCGAGCGCGAGGAACGCGTGCAGGCGCACCTTGATGATGAGCAGGAGCAGGAGCGCGACGGCGCCCGCCGCGATGGCGAGCAGCGGCCCGGCCGTGAGGGTCTGGGTCCAGTCGTCAGTAGGCATGGAGAAGTCCTCGTCGACGGTCGTACGGGTGGGGGTGCAGGCCGGCGCGGACGGCCGGCAGGAGCCCGCGGCGCAGGTGGGGCGGGCCGGGCCGGGGTCGGGCCGGGGTCGGGCCGACCGGTGGGTCAGCCCTGGTCGGCGAGCCAGGCGAGCACGGAGTCGACGATCTCCTCCGGCGTCGCGGCGACGTCGATGCGGATGCCGTCCTCGTCGTCGCCGAGCGGCTCGAGCGTGGCGAGCTGGGACGGCAGCAGCGCCGTGGGCATGAAGTGCCCGCTGCGGTGCGCCATTCGGTCGGCGAGGAGCTCGGGGCTGCCGTCGAGGTGGACGAACCGCACCCGGCCGTGCGCGGCGCGCAGCACGTCGCGGTAGGAGCGCTTGAGCGCCGAGCAGGTCACGACGGCGGACCTCCCGGCGTCGGTCTCCCCGGTCAGCCAGTCGCGGATCGCGGCCAGCCAGGGGGCGCGGTCGGCGTCGGTGAGGGGCGTGCCCGCCGACATCTTGTCGATGTTGGCCTGGGGGTGGAACTCGTCGGCCTCGGCGACGTCGAGGCCGAGGCGATCGGCGAGCAGCCCGGCGATCGTGGTCTTGCCCGAGCCGGCGACGCCCATCACGACGAGGTGCCCGGCGACCGGCGTGCGCGGCGTGCTCTCGGCCCGCGCGTCACCGGTGGCGTCCATGACGACAGTGTCCATCTCGACTTCCCTGTTCGTTCGGCGACCCGCCGGGGGCGGGCCCGCGACGACTGCTGCGTCACCGCGTCGTCCGAGGATGGCTCATTGGTAGCACCTTTGACAAGACTGGTCACACCAATCGCTCCGCCCACCGGACGTCGATAGGCTCCCCGCATGTCGTCACCGTCCCTGCACGCCGGCGTGCTCGACGCCCTCGGGCTCGCGATCACCAGCGGAGACGTCCCGCCCGGCACCCCGCTCACGCTCGACGGGATCGGAGCCGAGCACGGGGTCTCGCGGACCGTGGCGCGCGAGGTGATGCGGATGCTCGAGGGCCTCGGCATGGTGCACTCGCGCCGCCGGGTCGGCCTCGTGGTGCTCGGCATGGAGGACTGGAACGTGCTCGACCCGCGCGTCATCCGCTGGCGCCTGCGGGGCCCCGGCCGGGACGCGCAGCTGCGCAGCCTCACCGAGCTGCGGCACGCGGTCGAGCCGCTCGCCGCCGCCGGCGCCGCCCGCCACGCCACCCCCCAGGTGCGCGGCGAGCTCGTGGACCTCGCCCGCCGGATGCGCACCCTCGGCGAGGCGGGCGACCTCACCGAGTTCCTCGCCCTCGACGTCCGCATGCACGAGCTGCTGCTGCGCTCCAGCGGGAACGAGATGTTCGGCCCCCTGGCCGACGTCGTCGCCGAGGTCCTCGCCGGTCGGACGCACCTCGGCCTCATGCCGCCGTCCCCGGCGCCCGAGGCCCTCGACCAGCACGAGGCGGTCGCCCGGGCGGTGGCCGAGCACGACCCCGGCGCCGCCGAGGCCGCGATGGCGCGGATCGTGGGCGAGGTGCGGCGTGCCCTCGACGACCTGCCCGACCGCCTGCCCGACCGCCTGCACGACGACGAGGACGCCCCCTCCCCCCGGGGCTAGTCTCGACGGCGATGCTGCGCTTCACGCCTCCCTGCGGCCCGGTCGACGGCTGGGCGGACGACGACGTCGTCCGCGCCACCGGGATCCCGTACGCCCACGCCGACCGGTTCGAGCGGCCCGTCCCGGTCCCCGACCGTCGCGAACCGTACGCGGCGACGCAGTGGTCCCCCGCCTGCCCGCAGGCGCCGGTCCCGTTCCTCGACGAGGTGCTGGGGTCGCCGGGCGCCGGTCTGCCCGGCGACGAGCACTGCCAGCGCCTGTCCGTGACGATGCCCGCCGACGTGGGTCTCGACGACCGGCTGCCCGTCATGGTGTGGATCCACGGCGGCTCGTACACCTCCGGCGCGGGCGACCTGCCGATCATGGACCCCAGGCCGCTGGTCGCGGAGCAGCGGGTGGTCGTCGTGACCGTCACGTACCGGCTGGGCCTGCTCGGCTACCTGGGCGACGGCCCGGAGCGGCCCGCGAACCTCGGGCTGCTCGACCAGCTCGAGGCCCTGCGCTGGGTGCACCGCAACATCGCCGCGTTCGGCGGCGACCCGGCGCGGGTGACGCTGTTCGGGCAGTCCGCCGGCGGCGACGCCGTCGCGCACCTCCTGGCCGTGCCCGCCGCGGCGGCCCTGGTCTCGCGCGCGATCGTGCAGAGCGCGCCGCTCGGCATCTCCCGCGGCCGGGCGCGGATGACCGCGGCGATGGCGCGCGCGGCCGCCGGGATCTCCGTGCGGACGCCCGTCGCGGACGTCGTGGCCGCCGAGGCACGGGTCGCGCGGGCGGCGACGGGGTCGGGGCTGCGGGCAGGCCTGCGTGCCGCGATGCCGTTCGGCACCCAGTACGGTCACGACCCGCTGCCGCCGGAGGACGAGGTCGCCGCGGCCTGGGACGCCGCCGCGCCCCAGGTCGCGCTGCTGGTCGGGAGCACGGCCGAGGAGGCCCGGCTGTTCGTCCGCCGGGTCCCCGCGGTCCGGCGGCTCGCCGCGCTGCCCGTCGTCGGGACGTGGGCGCGGCGCGCCCTGGTCGCCGCCGTCACCGCGGCGGTCTACGGACGGCCGGCGCGACGGTTCGCCGCGCGGCACGCGGCGGCCGGCGGCACCGCGTACCGGTACGTCGTGACGTGGTCCGCGCCGGGCAACCCGTGGGGCGCCGCGCACACCGTCGACCTGCCGCTGCTGTTCGGCGACGAGAAGGCGTGGGCGACGGCGGCGCTCACGGACGGGGCGTCGTGGGACGACCTGCAGCGCTCCGCACGGCGGGTGCGCGCCGTCTGGGGCGCGTTCGCGCGGGGCGAGGACCTCGGCGACCGGCTCGAGGTGCCGGGTGCCCTGCGCGTGCGGAGGGTGCGCGCATGACGCTGCTGCTCGACCCGCCCGCCTGGCCGGCGCACGGCACGCTCTGGTCGCACCTGGTCTCGGACACGTCGCTGCACGAGCTGCGGTCGTTCGCCCGTGCCCAGGGCGTGGGCGACCGGGCCTTCGACCTCGACCACTACGACGTCCCCGCGGAGCGTCACGACGCCCTGGTGGCCGCCGGGGCGGTGCCCGTCACGGGCGGCGAGCTGTCCCGCCGGCTCGCCGGCTCCGTCCTGCGGGTGCCGGGTCGCGAGCGGCGGCGCGCGTCCCAGGACGCGCTCCTCGCCCGCTGGGCGGCGCTGTGGGAGCCGGACGACGGCGCGGGGTCCGCGCTCGCCGGGGCGGACGACGTCGGGCGCGACCTCGTGAGCCGGTGGCGCGAGCCCCACCGGGTCTATCACTCGCGCCTGCACCTGGCCGACTCCCTGGACGCCCTGGACCTGCTCGTCGCCGACGGGGCGCCCGGCTCGCGCTGGCACGCCGCGGCGGCCCTGTGGTTCCACGACGCCGTGCACGACGGCGAGGCGGGCCGCGACGAGGAACGCTCGGCCGCGCTGGTGGGCGCGCTGCTCGGGCCGCTGACCGGCCACGCGCGCCGGGCGGGGACGGGCGAGCCGCTGTCGCGCCACGACGTGGACGAGGTCGCCCGGCTCGTGCTCGTGACCGCCGCCCACGACCCCGGGGCGGCGGACGCCTCGGGAGCCCTGGTCAGCGACGCGGACCTCGCCGTCCTGGGGGCCGAGCCCGGCCGGTACGCGCGCTACGCGGCCCAGGTCCGCGCCGAGTACGGGCACGTGCCCGACGACGCGTTCCGCGCCGGCCGGGCCGCCGTCCTGGACCAGCTCGCCGGGCTGCCGCGGCTGTACCGCTCGCCCGCGGCCGCGTCCCGGTGGGCGGAGGCCGCCGGGCGCAACCTGCGCGCCGAGCGCGCCGCGCTGGTCCCCCGACGCTAGGTTGCGGGCGTGATCTCGACGACGCCCGCCACCGGCCCGGCCCTCGCACGCCCTCGGCGACGCCGGGCCCTCCGCGTCACCGCCGCGACCGCCGGGGCGCTCGCCCTCGCCGTCGTGGTGCCGGTCGCGTGGGTGCAGCTGACCGGCCAGGCCCGGGTCCGCCCGTCCGTCGAGTCCGTCGAGCCGGTCGACGCGATCCTCGTGCTCGGGGCGGGCATCCGGCCCGACGGCACGCCGTCGCCCTACCTGCGGCGCAGGCTCGACGCGGCCGCGGAGCTGTACCACGCCGGCGTCGCCGACCGGGTGGTGCTCAGCGGCGACGGCCAGCCGCGCCGGGACGGCACCCCGTACGACGAGCCCGCCTCCATGCGCGCGTGGATCCTCGGGCGGGGCGTGCCGGACGAGGCGCTCACGCTGGACCGCGAGGGCCTCGACACCACGGCGTCCTGCCGCCGGACGGCCGAGCTGACGGGCGCTCGCACCGCCGTCGTCGTCACGCAGGACTACCACCTGCGCCGCGCCCTGTTCGGCTGCGCCCGCGCGGGCCTGGACGCGCAGGGCGTGGGCGTCTCGGCCGCGAGCGCGACGCCCCGGAAGTGGGTGTGGTGGCACGTGCGCGAGATCCCGGCGTCGTGGCGCGCGGCGGTCCGCGAGCTCTGACGACGGCGTAGCCCCCGTGGCCTGCACCGGCCCGCGCCGAGCACCGTCCTCGCGCGGCCCGGGCCCGGCCGGCCCCGAGCCTGGCTACCGACCGATCACGGCAGGCGCAGCCGGCGCATCGCGCCGAGCGCCACGGACAGCACGCGGCTCGGCGTCTCCCCGCCGAGCGCGTACAGCGTGTCGAGCGACAGGCCGAACCGGGCGCCGCGCTGGACGGCGACGGTCTGCACCTCGGTGACGGCCTCGACGCCCTCGCGACCGTGCCGGCGGCCCTGCCCGGACGCCTTGAAGCCTCCCATCGGCGCGGCCGCGGACCCCCAGGCCGACGCGTACCCGTCGTTGATCACCACGGTGCCGGACTGCACGCGCGCCGCCAGGCGGCGGGCGCGGGCGACGTCGGTGGACCAGATGCTCGCGTTGAGACCGAACTCGGTGTCGTTCATGACGCGCACCGCCTCGTCGTCCGACGCCACCCGGGTCACGGCGACCACCGGGCCGAACGTCTCCTCGCGGGCGCACAGGGCGTCCTCGGGGACGTCGTCCAGCACCGTCGGGGCGTAGAAGTACGGGCCGACGTCGGAGCGGTGCACGCCGCCCACGATCGCGCGGGCGCCCTTCGCCAGGGCGTCGTCCACGTGCCGCGTGACGCGCTCGAGCTGCGCGGCGGAGACGAGCGAGCCCACGTCCGCGGTGTAGTCGAGCCCGGTCCCCAGGGTCAGGTCGCGCACCGCGACCGCGAACCGCTCGAGGAAGGCGTCCGCGATGCGCTCGTGCAGCACCAGCCGTTCGATCGACATGCACAGCTGGCCGGCGTTCGCGAAGCAGGCCCGCACGACCCCGGGCACCGCCGAGTCGAGGTCGGCGTCGGCCGCGACGTACAGCGGGTTCTTCCCGCCCAGCTCGAGCGTCGTGCCGATGAGCCGCTCCCCGGCCCGCGCCGCGACCTTGCGGCCCGTGGCCGTCGAGCCGGTGAAGGCGATGTGGTCCACGTGGTCCACGAGCGCCGCGCCGACGTCCCCGCCGCCGGCGACGACGAGGAACAGGTCGTCGGGCAGCCCCGCCTCCTGCAGCAGCTCGGCCACCCACAGGGCCGACAGGGTGGTCTGCGGGTCCGGCTTGAGCACCACCGCGTTCCCGGCGAGCAGGGCGGGGACCGCCTCGGACAGGACGAGGGACAGGGGGTAGTTCCACGGCGCGATCGCGCCGACCACGCCGACGGGACGGCGGTGCACGCGCACGCCGGTGAGCACGGGCAGCATGCCGGGCACGCGGCGCTCGCCCAGGTA
Organism: Isoptericola sp. NPDC057391; assembly: GCF_042668085.1. Taxonomy (NCBI): domain Bacteria; kingdom Bacillati; phylum Actinomycetota; class Actinomycetes; order Micrococcales; family Promicromonosporaceae; genus Isoptericola; species Isoptericola sp. NPDC057391. The sequence continues at coordinate 7,286 of NZ_JBHVBO010000023.1, forward strand.
GCCGGGGCCGCGCACGGCGTAGTGCCGGCACGCCATCGCGACGTCCGCGACCTCCTCGAACGCGCTGCGCCGCGCCTTGCCCGACTCCATCTGGACGAGGTCGAGGATCTCCGACTGCCGCTCCAGCACCAGGGTGCCGAGGCGGTCCAGCACGGCCGTGCGCTCCCGCACCGACGCGCGCGCCCACGCGGGCTGCGCGGCCCGGGCGCGGCCCGCCGCCGCCGCGACGTCGTCGGGGGACGACAGCGGGAACGCCGCCAGCGGGGCGCCGGTGAAGGGCAGGACCGAGCGGTGCGTCCCGACCGTGTGGGACGTGACGATGCGCCGCGTCAGCGGCTCCACGACGTCGGGCTCCAGGACATAGGTGGCGGCGGGCAGCTCGGGGTCCAGAAGTTCCCCGAGAGCGCCTTCGCCCTCGTGCGCGGTGGACATGGCCGACACCCTACGCGGATCGCCCGACACCGCGGCAACCGTCGTCCCGGTTCTCCCGGGCCGTTCGCTCTCAGCGCGACCGGGAACCCTCCGGGGGCTGCAGGTCGCGGCCGAGCACGACGCACTCGGAGTCGGTGTACCCCAGGCCGTCGTAGAACCCCAGCACGCGCTCGTTCCCGTGCCGCACCATGAGGCGCACCTTGCGCACGTCCCGCGCGCGCAGCCAGTCCTCCGCGGCGGCCACGGTGGCGCGGCCGAGCCCGCTCCCCTGGCGCGCCGGGTCCACGGCCACGTAGTAGAGCCAGCCGCGGTGCCCGTCGTGGCCGGCGAGCACCGTGGACAGCACGCGGTCGCCCACCACCCCGACGAGGACCGTCGACGTCGATCCGCGACGCGCGTCGGCGACGTCGACCCACGGGTCGTTCCACGGCCGGGTCAGCCCGCAGGCCTCCCACAGCGCGACGACCTGCTCGACGTCGTCGTCCGCGACCTCCCGGAACGCGACGTCGAGCGCGTCCCGGGTCGTGTCCTGGGCCGTCGTGCCGGCGGTCACCGCGGGGTCACCGCGGCTGGTAGGGCGACACGACGACCTCGACCCGCTGGAACTCCTTGAGGTCGGAGTACCCGGTCGTGGCCATGGCACGGCGCAGGGCGCCGACGAGGTTGAGGGTGCCGTCGGCGGTGCCGCTCGGGCCGAACAGGACCTGCTCGAGCGTGCCGGCCGTGCCGACCTCGACGCGCTCGCCGCGGGGCAGGGCGGGGTGGTGGGCCTCGGGCCCCCAGTGCCAGCCCTTGCCCGGCGCCTCCTCGGCGCGGGCGAGCGCGGCGCCCAGCATGACGGCGTCGGCGCCGCAGGCGACGGCCTTGACGATGTCGCCGGAGCGGCCCACGCCGCCGTCGGCGATGACGTGCACGTACCGGCCGCCGGACTCGTCGAGGTAGTCGCGGCGCGCCGCGGCGACGTCGGAGACGGCCGTGGCCATCGGCGCGTGGATGCCGAGGCCCACGCGCGTGGTGTGCGCGGCGCCGCCGCCGAAGCCGACCAGGACGCCGGCCGCGCCCGTGCGCATGAGGTGCAGCGCGGCGGTGTAGGTGGACGCGCCGCCGACGACGACGGGGACGTCGAGCTCGTAGATGAACCGCTTGAGGTTGAGCGGCTCGGCGTTGCCGGAGACGTGCTCCGCCGAGACGGTGGTGCCGCGGATGACGAACAGGTCGACGCCGGCGTCGACCACCGTCTGGTAGTGCTCCTGCGTGCGCTGCGGGGACAGCGCGCCGGCCACGGTGACGCCCGCGGCGCGGACCTCCTTGAGGCGCTGCGTGATGAGCTCGGCCTTGATCGGCTCCGCGTAGATCTCCTGCATGCGCTGCGTCGCGCGGTCGGCCGGCAGGTCGCGGATCTCGGCCAGCAGCGTCTCCGGCGACTCGTACCGCGTCCACAGCCCCTCGAGGTCGAGAACGCCGAGTCCGCCGTGGTTCCCCAGCGCCACCGCGGTGGCGGGGCTCATCACGGAGTCCATCGGCGCCGACATGATCGGCAGGTCGAAGTGGTAGGCGTCGATCTGCCACTCCACGGACACGTCCTTCGGGTCGCGCGTGCGCCGCGAGGGCACGATCGCGATGTCGTCGAAGGAGTATGCGCGGCGGCCGCGCTTTCCGCGCCCGATCTCGATCTCGTTGCTCACCCGGACAGCCTACCGGCGCGTGCTGTCGGTGGTCGGTGGCACAGTCCGGGGGCATGACGACGTACGCGGAGGTCGACGCCCCGCAGGCCGCGCCCGACCCGGGCTGGTCGCGGGGGCCCCTGCTCGGCTTCGACACGGAGACCACGGGGCTCGACGTCGAGATCGACCGCATCGTGACCGCCGCGCTCGTGCTGCGCGGACCGGACGGCTCGCGCTCGGTGCGCACGTGGCTGCTCGACCCGGGCGTCGAGATCCCCGCCGAGGCCACCGCCATCCACGGCATCTCCACGGCGGAGGCGCGCACGCGCGGCCAGGACGCCGTCGGGGCGCTCGAGGAGATCGCCGCGATCCTCGTCCACCACGTGCGCGGCGGCGTCCCCCTCGTCGCCTACAACGCGTCGTTCGACCTGTCGCTGCTGGACGTGGAGCTGGCCCGCCACGGGCTGCCCACCGTGCCCGAGCGGCTCGGCCGGCCGGTCGCGCCGGTGCTCGACCCCCTCGTCCTCGACCGGTGGCTGGACCGGGCCCGCGAGGGCAAGCGCCGCCTCGGCGACCTCTGCGCGCTCTACGGGATCGAGGGCGACGGCGAGCTCCACCGGGCGGACGTCGACGTGCTCGCGACGCTCGACGTCCTCGACGCCCAGCTCGTGGCCCACCCGCGGCTGCGGGGCGCCGCGCTCGACGCGCTGCACGCCGCCCAGGCGGGCGCCCACCGCGCGTGGGCGGAGCGCATCAACGCCGAGCGCGCCGCGAGCGCCGAGGGGCGGCGGCCCACGTCGACGGCCTGGCCCGCGTCCACGGGCCCGGCTCACGCGGCGGGCGCCACCGGCTCCTGACCGGCTCGCTACCGGTCGTAGACCGCGTCGACCTCCACCTCGACCAGCCAGCCGTCCACCGGCAGGTTCTCGATCTCCAGCGCGAACCGCGAGGGACGTGCCTCGTTGACGACCATGGGCTCGCCGGTGGCCGACCCGAGCTGGACGGCGAGCGTCTCCCCGGTGGCGAGATTCGTGTTGGCGAAGAACTGCCGGTAGGCACGGTTCCAGCCGGCGAAGTCCATCGCCTCCTCCCCGTCGGGGTTCTGCAGGAACACGCGCATGGAGACGACGTCGTCGTAGGACAGGCCCGCGCGCTCGAGGTTCTCCCCGATCCGCATCAGCGCGTTGATCCCCTGCGCCTCGGTGAGCGTCACGCCGGCCGGCAGCTCCCCGCCGGGAAAGATGTCGGTCGGGATGTAGCGCTCCTCGGCGGTCGCGCCCGGCGCGCGGTTCAGGGCCGACGGCCCCAGGCCCGACGACTTGTACCAGGCGACGTTCTTCCCGATGGCCACGCCGTCGGCGATGGACGGCGTGGCCCCGGTGACGAACGAGTGCGTCTCGGTGGGCCGCGGCTCGAAGAGCCGGCCGGAGGCGACGGCGGTGGCGGGGACCGCGACGGCGGCGGTGACGAGGACGGCGAGGGCAACCTTGGCGGTGTTCTTCATGGCGGCAACGTAGGTGCGCCCGGTTTCGGCCGGATCACGGCTGCGGGTCCAACGCGAGTCCGTGACCTGCGACGACGCCCAGGAAACGCCGTCGTTACCGCGGGCGACGACCCGGAAACGCTCCGGACCTCGCCGCGTGACAGGGACCTCCTACCGTCGGGCGCGGTGCTGACGGCGGTGCCCGGCATCCAGGGCCGGCGCGTCCGTCCGTCAGACCTTTCGACACGAGAGGTAGTGCCACATGGTCACTGACACGATCACCGACGGGGCCACCGACGGACCCCGGTCCGGCGTCTCCCGCCGCGGCTTCCTCCAGGCCGTCGGCGTCGGCTCGAGCGCGGGCGTCATGTTCGCCACGATGGGGGCGATGGGGCTCGCCCCGACGGCCGCGGCGCAGCCCACCGCCGCGGCCTGGACGCCGCCCCGTGGCGGCGACTTCACGCTCACCGGACGCTCGGCGAAGAAGGTGGTGGTGGTCGGCGCGGGTCCGGCGGGGCTCGCGGCGGCGTACGAGCTGCAGAAGGCCGGCTACCGGGTCACGGTGCTCGAGGCGCGACACCGGCCTGGCGGACGGACGCTGACCATCCGCGGCGGGGACTCCGAGACGGACCTCGACGGCGTCACCCAGACGGCGCGGTTCGACGACGGCGTCTACATGAACGCGGGCGCCGGCCGCATCGCGCAGTGGATGGTCACCATGGACTACCTGCGCGAGCTGGGCGTCCCCTACGAGGTCTTCACCAACGCGAACGCCGACGCCTACCTCTACAACGAGAAGACCGGTGCCACCCCGGGCAACCCGGTGCGCTACCGCACGGCCAAGGCCGACGTCTTCGGCTACACGTCCGAGCTGCTGAGCTACGCCACCGACCAGGGCGCCCTGGACCAGCGGCTCACCGCCGAGGACAAGGAGAACCTGCGGTCCTTCCTGCGCAGCTGGGGCTCGCTCAAGGCCGACGGCACGTACGCCGGCGGCGACAACCGCGGTTTCGCCACCTACCCGTCCGCGTGGAACGAGCACGGGACGCCCCTGCCGGGCCCCGGTACGGTCTCGGAGGTCCTGGCGTCGAAGGTGGGCCAGTACTTCCCGTTCGAGATCAACTGGGAGCAGTCGATGCTCATGTTCCAGCCGAAGGGCGGCATGGACACGACCTACCAGTACTTCGTGCGGGCCATCGGCAAGCAGAACGTGCACTTCGGCTCGCCCGTCACTGCCGTGGAGAACACCAGCAACGGCGTGCGCGTCACCTACACCCCGGGCCACGGCCGGGCCCGCCAGATCGAGGCGGACTTCGCGATCGTCACGGCCCCCGCGGGCCTCATGCGCCGGTGGGAGACCAACTGGGGCCCGGCGGTCGACGCCGCGCTCGGCGAGTTCGCCGTCGGCTCGCCCGCGGGCAAGATCGGCCTGCAGTACCGGTCCCGGTGGTGGGAGGACGACCACCGCATCTACGGCGGCATCACCGAGACGGACATGGATCTGGCGCACATCTGGTACCCGTCGTACGGGTACGGGGACCGCAAGGGGCTCGTGGTGGGCTACTACAACACGGGCGCCAACGCTCGCGCCTACGCGGACATGACGCCCCGGCAGCGCGAGCGCCGCGCCGTCGAGCAGGGCGTGAAGATCCACGGCGAGAAGTACCGCACCGAGCTGGAGTCGTCGTTCTCGATCGCGTGGCACAAGGTCCCGTACATCGAGGGGGCCTGGGCGTACCCGAACACGGAGTCGTCCGGCTTCAAGCTGCTGCAGCAGGGCGCGGGCCGCGTCTACTTCGCGGGCGACTGGATGTCGGAGATCTCCGCCTGGCAGCACGGCGCCTTCTGGTCCGCGCGGTACGCGGTGCAGGCGCTGCACGCCCGCGTCATGGCGTCGTGACCGCCTGACCCCGGACGACGACGGCCCGGACCTCCAGGCGGAGGTCCGGGCCGTCGGGCGTCCGGGAGGCCGGGGCGCCTCAGAAGCCCGAGTAGTTCGGGGCCTCGGCAGTGACCTGGACGTCGTGCGGGTGGCTCTCCTTGAGGGACGCGGACGTGATGCGCACGAAGCGGCCCTTGGCCTGCAGCTCGGGGATGGTGCTGGCGCCGACGTAGAACATCGACTGGTGCAGCCCGCCCACGAGCTGGTGCGCGACGGTGTTCAGCGTGCCCTTGTACGGCACCTGTCCCTCGACGCCCTCCGGCACGATCATGTCGTCGCTGGTGACCTCGGCCTGGAAGTAGCGGTCCTTCGAGTAGGACTTCTTGCCGCGCGACGACATCGCGCCCATCGAGCCCATGCCGCGGTAGGCCTTGTACTGCTTGCCGTTGACGAGGATCGTCTCGCCCGGCGCCTCCTCGGTGCCGGCCAGCATCGAGCCGAGCATGACGGCCTCCGCGCCGGCCACGATCGCCTTGCCGATCTCCCCCGAGTGGCGCATGCCGCCGTCGGCGATGACCGGGATCCCCGCCGCGCGCGCGGCCAGCGACGCCTCGTACACGGCCGTGATCTGCGGGACGCCGACGCCCGTGACGACGCGGGTGGTGCAGATCGAGCCGGGGCCGACGCCCACCTTGATGCCGTCCGCGCCGGCGTCGACGAAGGACTGCGCGCCCTCCTTCGTCGCGACGTTGCCGCCGATCACCTGCACGTGGCGGGTCGCGGGGTCCGTCTTGAGCTTGCGGACCATGTCGATGAGCATCCGCACGTTGCCGTGCGCGGTGTCCGCGACGAGCACGTCGACGCCGGCGTCCACCAGCGTCGTCGCGCGCTCCCAGGCGTCGCCGAAGTAGCCGATCGCCGCGCCGACGAGGAGGCGGCCCTGGCCGTCCTTCGACGCGTTCGGGAACTGCTCGGACTTCACGAAGTCCTTGACGGTGATGAGTCCCGCGAGCCGACCCTCGTCGTCGACCAGCGGCAGGCGCTCCAGCTTGTGCTTGCGCAGCAGCAGCGTGGCGTCCTCGCGCGCGATGCCGGCCGGGCCCGTGATGAGCGGGGCCGGCGTCATGACCTCGGAGACCTTGGTGGTGCCCCACTCGGCGACCGGCGTGAACCGCAGGTCGCGGTTGGTGACGATGCCGATGAGGCGACCGCCCGCGTCGACCACGGGGAAGCCGGAGATGCGGTACTCCCCCGCCCGCTTGTCGAGCTCCTCGAGGGTGGCGTCCGGCCCGATCGTCACCGGGTTGGAGATGATGCCGGTCTGCGTCCGCTTCACCAGGTCCACCTGGTACGCCTGGTCCTCGATCGACAGGTTGCGGTGCAGCACGCCGATGCCGCCCTGGCGGGCCATCGCGATCGCCATCCGCGACTCGGTGACGGTGTCCATCGCGGCCGAGACGAGCGGCACGCGCAGCGAGATCTCGCGGGTCAGCCGCGACGTGGTGTCGATGTCCGACGGGGCGAGGTCGGAGTACCCCGGCAGCAGCAGGACGTCGTCGTAGGTGAGGCCGAGGAATCCGAACGGGTCGTGCGCGGGCGAGGTCGAGTCCGTCATGACAGGAGTCTACGTTCTGCAGGGCCCCGTTATTCCGGGCCGTCCGGGCTCCGGCGCCCTCCCGTGGCAGACCTCACGTCACCGGTGCTCGCCCTCGCTCAGGTCACGACGGCCAGCGCCTCGTGCAGCATCGCGGTGAACGACCGCACCCGCTGCACCGTCGCGGCCAGCGGCAGCTCGCTCGCGGCGTCGTCGCGGCGCAGGCTGACGATGATCGGCAGCTCGGCGAAGCCGTCGTGCACGGCGTGGATGAGGTCCAGGTCGGGCCGCCGCTGCGCGGTCGCGAGGACGAGCGCCGCCGGCCGCACCATCGTCACCAGCTCCAGCGAGCGGTGCGTGCTCGCGGGGCCGGTCACGATGCGCGCCGTCGCGCCCTTCGCCGTCAGGGCGGCCGCCAGGGCGTGCGCGGACAGCGGCACCACCTCGTCCGGCGCGGCGAAGATGAGCACGATCTTGCGCATCCGGCTCGGATGGTTGGCGGGCGGGGCCCCGCCCGCGACCATGGCCCGCTCGAACGCCTCGGTGAAGTCGCGCAGCGCGCGCAGGGCCGCGGTGGCGAGCACCACCTCGGGGACGGCACCGGGGCCGGCGAGCACCGTCCGCTGGGCGACGCGCTGCCAGGCAGGCTCCGCGATCTCGGTCCACCAGGCGGCGGGGTCGCCCTGCGCCGGGATGGCGAGCAGGTCGTCGCACGCCGCCTGGTCGTAGGCGAGGGCGGCGTCGACCACGGCCGACACCCGGCCGGAAGCGCTCCCACCGGGCAGGTGACCGGGGGGCGCCGAGGCCCCTTCGCCGCCCCCGGGCAGGGCGCGCAGATGGGCGCGCCCCCGAGGCGCCTCGCCCTCGGCGACGGGCGCGGGGCGCCCCGGGTCGGGCTCGGCGTCGTCGTCGCCGTCGTCGGGCTCGGCGCCGGCGCTCGCGGCCTCCTCGGTCGCCTCCTCGAGCTCCTCGACGCCCGCGTCGAGTGCGGCCTTCGCGGCGTCCACCGGCGCGACGCCCTCGAGCGTGAGCCGGCGCATCACGAGCAGGCGCGCCACGTCCTCGGGCGTGTAGCGGCGGTGCGATCCCGCGGTGCGGGCGGACGGGCCGAGTCCGTAGCGACGGTCCCACGTGCGCAGGGTCGCCGGAGCCACCCCCAGGCGCCTGGCGACCGCCGCGACGGCGAGGCCCGGGCTCGACGCGCGAGACCCGCCCCCGTGAGGAGCGGGTCGGGATGAGGTCATGGCGTCGATTCTGCCGAGAGGACCGAAGGGTCGCCACTGCTCCCCCGGGCGCGCCGCGGTAAACCTCGACAGTGCAGGTCAAAGCCGTTCAGAAGGGCTGCGAACCCGTTCAGTCACCACGGGGAAGTTGAACACTGAATCATCGAATCCGGTCACGAAATCGGACCTTGAACAACTTCTGCACAACTTGTAGGTTGTTCGCCATGACGGAGATCTCGAGGCTTCCCGGTCCGGTGATGGAGCTGTGGGAGTGGCAGTACCAGGGCTCCTGCCGCGACGCGGACGACACGTTGTTCTTCCACCCCGAGGGTGAGCGCGGATCCACGCGCCGACGTCGGGCCGAGGCGGCCAAGGCGATCTGCCGCTCGTGCCCCGTGATGATGCAGTGCCGGGAGCAGTCGCTCCGGGTCCGGGAGCCCTACGGGGTGTGGGGCGGTCTCAGCGAGGACGAGCGCTCCGCGATCCTCGCCGGCGGCGCCCGCAAGACCGGCTGACAGCACGAAGGCCCCGCACCGACGACGGTGCGGGGCCTTCTGCGTGCTGGGCGTCGTCAGGCGACGACGACCGCGAGGATGTCGCGGGCGGAGAGGACGAGGTAGTCCTCGCCCGCGTACTTGACCTCGGTGCCGCCGTACTTGCTGTAGATCACCTTGTCACCGACCTTGACGTCGACGGGGACACGGTTGCCCTTGTCGTCGAAGCGACCCTCGCCCACGGCCAGGACCTCGCCCTCCTGGGGCTTCTCCTTGGCGGTGTCCGGGATGACCAGGCCGGAAGCGGTCGTGGTCTCGGCCTCGATGGCCTTGACGACGATCCGGTCCTCGAGCGGCTTGATGGGGACCGACACGTCGGACCTCCTTGATTCGCGATGCGTGGATGGACTAGCTGATTGACCAGGTCGCGTCCGAGGGCTGGCCGTCGTCGCGGGTGCCGGTACAGCCTTGCGGTCGCTGACGACAAATCTAGGCAGGCGTTAGCACTCTGACAAGTCGAGTGCCAGAAGTGGGCGGGTCGTTCGCCCACGGCGTCACGCGTGCGCCTGAGACGATGGTCGGATGGACCCCTCCTCCGTGAGCAAGCTGCTGAGCCCGGACGGGTGGGCGCTGGTCAACTCCCTGCCGCCGTACGACGAGACGCAGGCCATGGCCCTCGCCACCCGGCTGCGGGCGGACGGGGTCGACGCCGACCTCGCGGCGGCCGCCCTCACCCAGTCACGGCTGCGCGCCAAGGCCCGCGCCAAGCTCGGCGACTTCGCGGACGGGATGCTGTTCACGCCCGACGGCGTCGAGCAGGCCACGCGGCTCGTGGTCGCGGCGCTGCACGCCCGGCGCTACCTCGCCGCCGGCGTCACCAAGGTCGCGGACCTCACCAGCGGGATCGGCGCCGACGCGCTCGCGTTCGCGGGCGTCGGGCTGCGCGTCCTGGCGACCGACGTCGACGAGGTGACCGCCGCGCTCGCCACCGTGAACCTGCGCCACTTCCCCGAGGCCGAGGTGCGGCACGCCGACGGGCTCGCGCTCGACCTCGCCGCCGAGGGCGTCGACGGCGTCTACGCCGACCCGGCCCGGCGCACCCGGGGCGGACGGCGCGTGTTCGACCCGGCCGCCTACGCTCCCCCGCTCGACGCCGTGTGGGACCTGCGCGCGCAGGTCCCCGCCCTCGGCATCAAGGTCGGGCCCGGCATCCCGCACCAGGGCCTGCCCGACGACGCGGAGACGCAGTGGGTCTCCGTGGACGGCGACGTCGTCGAGGCGGGGCTCTGGTTCGGGCCGCTCGCCCCCGAGGGTCCGGGGCGGTCCGCGCTCGTGCTCTCGACGACCGGGGGGACGACGGCGTCGCGCACCCTGCGCACCGACCCGCACGGCGACGGCGGGGACCTGGTGCCCGACGTCGGGGCCGTCGGCGCCTACCTGTACGAGCCGGACGGCGCCGTCATCCGCGCCGGGCTCGTGGCGCACGCCGCGGCCGAGCTGGGCGGGCGCCTGCTGGACCGCACCATCGCCTACGTCACGACCGACCAGCCCGCCCCGCCCGCGGCCGAGGGGACGGCGCCGCTGGCCACCGGCTACCGGGTCGTGGACGTCATGCCGTTCAACCTCAAGCGGCTCAAGGCCTACCTGCGCGAGCGCGGCGTGGGCCGCCTCACCATCAAGAAGCGCGGCACCGCCGTCACGCCCGAGCAGCTGCGCGCCCAGCTCTCGCCGAAGGGCGACGCCGAGGCCACCCTCGTGCTCACGCGCGTCGGCGGCGCGCAGCACGTGCTCGTCGTCGAGCCGCTGCGCTGACCCCGCTCCGGGCCCGCACCGAGGCGCCGCCGGACCGGCGCGCGGCCCGGCGTCCCGCCGTGGAAGCATGGCCCGCATGGTGCTGGAATTCGCCGCCTCCGAGCGGTCGAGCGTCGGGCTCGAGTGGGAGCTCGCGCTGGTCGACGCCGACTCGGGCAACCTGCGGCAGGTGGCGCCCGCCGTCATCGAGGCGGTGGCCGACGACGTCCGGCACCGCTACGTGAAGCCGGAGTTCCTGCGGAACACGGTCGAGGTGATCAGCGACGTGCGCCGCACCGTGCCCGAGGCGATCGCCGACCTCGAGCGCGGCGTCGCCGCCATCCACGACGCCACCGGCCCGATGCGGGTGGACCTCATGGGCGCGGGCACGCACCCGTTCGCGCACTGGTCGCAGCAGAAGGTGACGGACAAGAAGAGGTACGCCACCGTCGTCGACCGGGCACAGGTGGTGGGCCGTCAGCAGATCGTCTACGGCGTGCACGCGCACGTCGGCATCGAGGACCGCGCCAAGGTGCTGCCGATCGTCAACTCGCTGCTGGTGTACCTGCCGTACCTGCAGGCGCTGTCCGCCTCGTCGCCGTTCTTCGGCGGCGACGACACCGGCTACGCCTCGATGCGCACCATGATCTTCCAGCAGCTGCCCACCGCCGGGCTGCCCTACCAGTTCGGGGCCTGGTCCGAGCTGGAGCGGTACACCGCGGACATGCTGCACACCGGCGTCATCGACGACTTCACGGAGGTGCGCTGGGACGTGCGACCCGCGCCGCACTTCGGCACCGTCGAGGTGCGCATCTGCGACGGCACGTCGAACACGTTCGAGCTCGCCGCCCTCGGAGCCCTCGTGCACTGCCTCGTGGAGCACCTGTCGGCCCTGCTCGACGCGGGGCGCCCGCTGCCCACCATGCCGCCGTGGTTCGTGCACGAGAACAAGTGGCGCGCGGCCCGCTACGGCACCGACGCGATCATCATCCTCGACGACGCCGGCGACGAGGAGCTCGTCACCGACGCCCTGCCCCGGCTGCTCACGACGCTCGAGCCCGTGGCCGACCGGCTGGGCTGCGCCGCCGCGCTCGACGGCGTCCGGGAGATCGTCCGCCGCGGCGCGTCGTACCAGCGCCAGCGGGAGGTCGCCCGCGCCCACGGCGGGGGCCCGGCGGCCCTGGAGGCCGTGGTCGCGTCCGTCGTCGCCGAGCTGCACGCCGGGCGACCGCTGCCCGCGGCGGCCTGACGGCGGCCGCGAGCGGGCTGCCGGCCTACTCCTTCTCGAGCTCCTTCTCGAAGTCCCACACGATGAGCACCGGCGCGCCCGCGTAGGCCGCCCGGGTGGCCGCCTCGACCCACGGCATCAGCTCCCAGATGTTCGGCGGCCTCGTCGGGTCGTCGGGCGTCAGGTCGGCGGCGGGATCGAACCCGCCGGTCCCGGCGTCCGGGGCCGCCGTGTACTCCCGGGCACGGCCGTCGTCGTCCGCCCCGCCCCCGGCGTACTCGCGGCAGAACCGGGGCGCCAGGCCCGCGGGCAGCGCCGCCTGCAGGTACTCGCTCGTGGCGTGCCGCCAGTTGGGGATGTACCCGAACTCGCCGTCCGCGCCCTCGACGAGCGGGTAGAGCGGGGAACCGACGAAGTACCCGCGCGTGTCCGAGACGACCAGGTGCCCGCCCGGCCGCAGCACGCGCGCGAGCTCGGCGAACACCGGGCCGAGGTGCTGCACGTGGCTGAGGGCCAGCGTCACGACCACCAGGTCGGCCGACGCGTCGGGCACCGGCAGGTCGTGCAGGTCCGCCTGCGCGAACCGGGCTCCCGGCACCTTCGCGCGGGCGATCGCGAGCATGTCCGGCGAGGTGTCGAACGCCAGCACGTCGTGCCCCTGCTCGACGAGCCACTCCGTGTGCCGGCCCGTGCCGCACGCGGCATCGATCACGACTCCCGGCTCCGCCCGCGCCATGAGAGGCCGGACGAGCGGCTCCTCCATCCCCCAGAACCCGTTCGGCCCCGCGTCGTAGCGGGGCGCCCAGTGCCGGTAGCCGTCCTGGGTGGTGATCGGCGGAACGTCCTGCCCCTCGCCGAACCGGTCGGCGGCGTCGAGCAGCGCGCGGACGTCGGCCAGCCGCGACTCGACGAACGCCCGGTCGTGCTCGCCGGCGAACGCCCGCAGCAGCGCCACCCCCTCCAGCCCGAGCAGGTACGCGAGGGGATGCTGGTAGATGCTGGGGCGCGGCGTCGTCACGACGGGGACGCTACCGACGCGGGGCCACCCCGCCGAGGCCTTTTTCCCCCGGCGCCCGGTGACGGGGGCGTCAGACGGTGATGGTGGTCATCGGCATCGACGAGTCGACCGGGAAGTCGAAGCTCGACGGCGCCGCCCCGGCGCGCACGACGGCGGAGCCCAGCGCGGCGATCATCGCGCCGTTGTCGGTGCAGTAGCGGATCGGCGGGATGCGCAGGTCGATGCCCGCCTCCGCGCAGCGCTTCGCGGCCATCTCGCGCAGCTGGCTGTTCGCGGAGAACCCGCCGCCCACGACGAGGGTCTCGACGTCGTGCCGCCGGCAGGCGGCGATCGTCTTGGCCGTGAGCACGTCGGCGACGGCGGCGGCGAACGACGCGGCGACGTCGGCCGCGGGCACCTCGCGCCCGGCGTCGACGCAGGCCTCGATCCAGCGCGCGACCGCCGTCTTGAGACCCGAGAAGGAGAAGTCGTAGGCGTGCTTGGCCTGGTCCTTCGCGGCGGTGAGGCCGCGCGGGAAGCGGATGGCCTCCGGGTCGCCCTCGCGCGCGAGACGGTCCACGTGCGGGCCGCCGGGGTACGGCAGGCCGAGCAGGCGGCCGACCTTGTCGAAGGCCTCCCCCGCCGCGTCGTCGAGCGTGGACCCGAGCTCGGTGACGTTCGTCGCGACGTCGTCCACGAGCATGAGCGAGCTGTGCCCGCCGGAGACCACGAGCGCCATGGTGCGGCCCTCGAACGGCCCGTCGACGAGCTGGTTGACCGCCGCGTGCCCGATGACGTGGTTGACGCCGTACAGCGGCTTGTTCAGGCCGATCGCGAGCGCCTTCGCCGCGGACGCGCCGATGGTCAGCGGGCCGACCAGGCCCGGGCCGGCGGTGACGGCGATCGCGTCCACCTCGGACAGGTCGACGTCGGCCTCGCCGAGCGCGCGCCGGATCGTTGGGACCATCGCCTCCAGGTGGGCGCGGCTCGCGACCTCCGGGATGATCCCGCCGTAGCGCGCGTGCTCGTCCATCGAGCTGGCGACGGCGTCCACCAGGAGCTCGTCGCCGCGGACGAGCGCGACGCCCGTCTCGTCGCAGGAGGTCTCGATACCGAGGACGAGGGGGCCTGAGCCCGCGTGCGGTGCAGCCATGACGCCATCTTCCCTCATCCGGCGGGCGTGATCGGCGTCACCGCCCCGACGGGGAATCATGCGTCTGCATCGATCTGTTAGGGCAACCATGACCGAGACCCTCACGCACCCGTCCACGTCCCTCGCCGTCGGCGACGACGTGGCGGACCTCCTGTTCCGCGCCGCCCGCACCACCTCGCTCTTCACCGACGAGCCCGTCACCGACGAGCAGCTGGCCGCCGCCTGGGACCTGGCCAAGTTCGGGCCCACCGCGATGAACACGCTGCCGCTGCGCGTGCTGGTGGTCCGTACGCCGGAGGCGGGCGCGCGCCTCGCGACGCACATGGCCGACGGGAACAAGGACCGCGTCCGGAACGCGCCCGTGTCCCTCGTGCTCGCCGCCGACCCGGCGTTCCACGAGCACATGGACCACCTGTTCCCCGCCATCCCCGGCATCAAGGACCAGCTCGCCCCCGCCGTCGAGGCGCGCGAGGCGATGGCCCGCAAGAACGCGCTCATCCAGGCCGGCTACCTCATGGTCGGCCTCCGGGCCGCCGGTCTCGCCGCCGGCCCCATGGACGGCATGGACTTCGACGGCGTGGACGGCGAGTTCTTCGCCGAGTCCGGCTGGAAGTCGTTCATGGTGGTCAACGTCGGCCACGCCGAGGGCGAGGGCTCGCCCTACCCGCGCGGCCCGCGCCTGTCCTTCGACGAGGTCGCCCAGGTCCTCTGACCACGCCTCCAAGGATCGAGCCTGTCGAGACACCGTCTCGACGGGCTCGACCCGTCTCCGGGGGCTACGGGCGGTCGCCGGTCGCCACCTGCCGCGACGGGTCGCTCGACCACTGCGACCAGGAGCCGGCGTACAGCGCGGCCGGGATGCCTGCGCAGGCGAGCGCGGCGATCTCGTGCGACGCCGTCACGCCGGACCCGCAGTAGACGCCGACGGCGAGAACGTCGTCGCCCGCGTCGGTCGCACCCAGGCCCAGGTCGGCGAACCGGCGCCGCAGCGCCGCGTCGTCGAGGAAGGCGCCGTCCTCGCGGAGGTTCTCCGCCGTCGGGGCGCTCAGCGCACCGGGCACGTGACCCGCGCGCGGGTCCACCGGCTCGGTCTCGCCCCGGTACCGCGCGGCGGCCCGCGCGTCGAGCAGGGTGCCGGTCTCGGCCAGCTCCGCCGCGTCGTCGGCGTCGAGCACCGGCAGGTGGCCGGGCCGCACGACGAGGTCGCCGGGTGCGTGCACGACGTCGCCGCTCTCCAGCGCGTAGCCCGCGCGCACCCAGGCGGGCAGGCCGCCGTCGAGGATGCGCACGTCGTCCACGCCGAAGTAGCGCAGCAGCCACCAGGCCCGCGCCGCGGACGTGCCGCCCACCGTGTCGTACACGACGACCCGCGAGGAGCTCCGCAGGCCCCACGCCCGCGCGCTGCGCTGGAACGACGACGCCGAGGGCAGCGGGTGGCGCCCCTCCTCCGGCGACGCCTCCGCGGCCAGCTCGGACTCCAGGTCCACGTAGACGGCGTCGGGCAGGTGGCCCTCGAGGTAGCGCTCGCGGCCGTCCGTCATGCCCAGCGCCCAGCGGACGTCGAGCAGCACCGGCGCGCCGTCCGCGGGGTCGGGGCCGGCGCTGAGCCGCAGGTCGGCCGCGAGCTCCGCGACCGTGACCAGCACCCGCGAGCGCGGCGTGTCCTCGCGGGTCACGACGCGGTCCCCTGTCGCTCGTGGTGGCCGCGGAGGTCGAGCCGCATCGTGTAGGCGTCCTTGTCCTCGGGCTGGTAGTACCGCTTGCGCAGCCCGATCCGCTCGAAGCCGTACCGCTCGTACAGCGCGAGCGCGGGCTCGTTGTCGACCCGCACCTCGAGCAGGACCGCGTCCGCCCGGAGCTTGCGAGCGCGCTCGACGAGCGCCTCCAGCAGGGCGCGGCCCACGCCGTGCCGCTGGTAGTGCGGGTCCACGCCGATCGTCATGATCTGCGCGACGTCGCCGTCGAACCACAGCCCGGCGTACCCGACCACCGGCTTCGGTCCGATGCCGTACACGGCGACGGCGTCCGGGCCGGCGGGCTCGGCGACGACGTACCAGCGGCCGAGGGCGGCCAGCTCGTCGGCGAGCATCCCGTACGTCCACGCCCCGGCGCCGAACAGCACGCGCTCGAGCTGGAGCACCCGGTCGAAGTCCGCGCTGCCCAGCGGTCGCAGCCGGCACGACGGCGCGTACACGTGCTGCACCGTGCGGGGCAGGTCCGCGCCGGCGGCCGGCGCCGTGGGCCGGTCGGTCGTCGGGTCCTGCGCCGTGGGCTGCTCGGTGGTCACGCCGGGCTCCCGGTCGCGGGGACGAGGCGTGCCGGCGCCGGCTCCTGCACGTCGGGCCGGCGCAGGTACAGCGGCTCGGTGGGCAGGTCCTCGCCGGCGGCCCGGCGGGCGAGCGCGACGCGGGCCAGGACGGCGGCGTCGGGCACGAGCGGGCCGTCCTCGTCCGCCGGCAGGTGCTCGGGGTACAGGGTCGCGCCCTCCCCCACGACGACGAGCCGGCCGTCGGCGGGCGCGTCCGCGAGGCGGGCGGCGACGTCGGCGGCCTTGTCCACGCCCGGGCCGGCCAGCGTCTCGACGACGGGGACCGCGTGCGGGCCCTCGTGCGCGACGACGCGGTAGTGCGCCCAGTAGACCTCCTTGCGGCGGGCGTCGGTCGCGACGAGCACCTCCTCGCCCGGCGTCAGGCCGAGGTCGGCGACCGCCTGCACGGCCATCGCGTCGACGCTGGGCACGCCGAGCACGTCGATCCCGAGGGCGAGGGCCAGGGTGCGCGCCGTGACCAGGCCGACGCGCAGGCCGGTGAACGGCGCGGGCCCCGTGCCCACCGCGACGGCCGTGAGGTCCGTGCGCGTCAGGCCGGCGTCGGCGAGCACGGCGTCGACGAGCGGGGCGAGCGACTCGGCGTGCCGGCGGCGCTCGTCGGCCGAGCGCGCGGCGAGGCGTGCGCCGTCGTCGTCCACGAGGGCGACGGCGACGGCTGCGGAGGTGTCCAATGCGAGAACTGCCACGGCCTCAGCCTACGTTTCCCGCGGCGTGGCCGGGGAGACCGGAGGCACCGGGTCAGCGCACGGTGAGCGCGGCCAGGTCGACGCCGGCCCAGCGGGCGCCGAAGCCGCGCAGCGTCGCGTGGCGCGTCCCGGCGCCGGGGTCGGCCTCGTCGTCGGCGTCCGCGTCCGCGCCGGCGCCGTCGGCTGCGCCGGCCGACGTGCCGCGCGGGCGCTCCAGGTCGATCTCGAGCCGGTCGTCGGTGAGCGCCTCGGCCAGACCGCGACCCCACTCGACGACGGTGACGGACTCGTCCAGCGA
Organism: Isoptericola sp. NPDC057391; assembly: GCF_042668085.1. Classification (NCBI taxonomy): domain Bacteria; kingdom Bacillati; phylum Actinomycetota; class Actinomycetes; order Micrococcales; family Promicromonosporaceae; genus Isoptericola; species Isoptericola sp. NPDC057391. Next base: position 24,540 of record NZ_JBHVBO010000023.1, read on the forward strand.
CGAGTCCAGGTCCAGCGCGTCCAGCTCCCCCAGCCCGCCGAGCCGGTAGGCGTCCACGTGCACCAGCGCCGGGCCGCGCGAGCCGTCCTCGCGCGGCAGCGGCGGGTGCTCGCGCGCCACGATGAACGTGGGCGACGCCACCTGCCCCCGCACCCCCAGCGCGGCCCCGAGGCCCTGGGTGAACGTCGTCTTGCCCGCCCCCAGGTCCCCCGTGAGGATCACCAGGTCTCCCGCCCGGAGCACCCCGGCGAGGGCCGCCCCCAGCGCCCGGGTCGCCTCCGCGTCCGGCAGGTCCGTCTCCGTGCGTACGACGACGTCGCTCACCGCTGCCCTTCCTTCCTGCTGCCGTTGTCGGTCCCGTCGCCCGGGCCCGTGTACACGCGCACCGCGCGCGCCCCGATGCCCGTGACGATCTCGTAGCTGATGGTGCCCGCCGCGCGGGCCCAGTCCTCCGCGTTCGGCACGACCGCGCCGCGCTCCACGCCGTCGGACGCCCCGAACAGCGTGACGATGTCGCCCGCGCGCTCGGTCGCGTCCGGCCCGAGGTCGACCACGAACTGGTCCATGCACACCCTCCCGGCCACGCGCAGCACCCGAGCTCCGGCCGCGGAGCCGACGCCCACCGGCCCGCCGACGCCGAGGCTGCCGCCCGACGCGTGCCGCTGGATGCCGTCCGCGTAGCCCAGCGGCACCACCCCGAGCCGCGTGTCCCGCGGCGTCGTGTAGTGGTGCCCGTACGACACCCCGTGGCCGGCCGCCACGTCCTTGACGGTGGCGAGCCGCGCCTGCAGCGTCATCGCGCCGCGCAGCCCGTAGTCGCCGGGGGCGCCGAGCTGGGGTACCGGCGAGTGCCCGTAGACGGCGATGCCGGGGCGCACGAGGTCGTAGTGCAGGCGGGGGTCGGTGAGCACGGCGGCGGAGTTCGCGAGGTGGCGCACCTCGAGCGACGCGCCGGAGGCCTCGACCACGGCGACCGCGGCGTCGAACGCCGCCGCCTGGAGCGCGATCGACGGGTGCCCGGGCTCGTCCGCGCACGCCAGGTGCGACATCACGCCGACCACCCGCAGCACGCCGTCGGCCTCGAGCGCGGCGGCCCGCCGGACGACGTCGGGCAGGTCGGCGGGCATGATCCCGCTGCGGCCGAGGCCGGTGTCGACCTTGAGGTGCACGCGTGCCGGCTCCCCCGCGGCCCGCGCCCCGGTGGCCACCTCGTCCAGCGCCCACGGCGCCGCGACCCCGACGTCCACGCCCGCTGCCACGAGCCGGTCGAACGGCGCGCCAGGTGTCGCGAGCCAGGTGAGCACGCGGGCGTCGGCGGTCGTGACGCCGCCGGCGCGCAGCGCGAGCGCCTCGGCGGGCACCGCCGTGCCGAGCCAGGTCGCGCCGCCCGCGAGCGCCGCCCGCGCCACCGGCAGCATCCCGTGCCCGTACCCGTCCGCCTTCACCACGGCCATCACCGCGGCGCCGGGGGCGTGCCCGGCCAGGGCGCGCACGTTGTCGCGCACGGCGGCCAGGTCGACGACGGCGCGAGCCAGCGCGTCGTCGGGGAATGCGGGGAGGGACGGGTCGGCCGGCGCGGCGGTGGTGGTGTCGGTCGGGACCTCGGACGGGACCTCGGTGCTCACGGTCATCGATTCTCTCACCGCGGGCCGTCGCCCCCGCCGTGCCCGCCGCCGGACCATGCGGCGAGGCGCCGGCGGGAGCGAAACTCGCGCGGCGCGCCGCTGAGCGGGTCGACGAACGCCAGCGAGCGGGCGAGCAGCTGCAGCGGCCGGTCCGGGTCGTCGGGGGCGTCCGCGCGCAGCACCGGCCAGAACGGGTCGTGCAGCAGCGGCAGGCCGAGGGAGGCCATGTGCAGGCGGAGCTGGTGCGTCTTGCCGGTGTGCGGCTCGAGCCGGTAGAGCCCGAGGCCGCGGGCCTCGTCCCGCGCGACGAGCGTCACCCGCGACTCGGCGTTCGGCTCCCCCGGCTCCTCCTGGGCGCGCACCACGCCCCGGTGCTTGACGATGCGCGAACGGACCGTCGTCGTCCCGTCCCGGTCGATCGCCGAGCCCGGCGCCGGCAGCGGCGCGACCGCCTCGTAGACCTTCCGCACGGCACGGTCCTGGAACGCCGTCTGGTACGCGCCGCGCACCTCGGGCCGCACGGTGAGCACCAGCACGCCGGCGGTGGGCCGGTCGAGCCGGTGCGCGGGCACCAGCTCGGGCAGGTCGAGCGTGGCACGCAGGTGCACGAGCACCGTGCGGGTCACCCACCGGCCGCGCGGCATCGTCGCGACGAGGTGCGGCTTGTCCACGACCAGCAGGTCGTCGTCGCGGTGCAGCACCTCCAGCTCGTCGAGGGCGGGCACCTCCGGCTCGTCGGCGGGCGGGTCGCGGTAGAGGTAGAGGAAGCCGCGCGGCTCGTACGGCGTCGCGTCGTCGACGACGGCGCCCGCCCCCGTCACCACCTCGCCCGCGGCGAGCTTCTCCCGCAGCCGCGCGGCGTCCCCCGCGCCGTCGCCGAACCGCTCCAGGAGGTACTGCGCCGCCGTCGCGTACCGGGCGACGCTGGCCGCGTCGTGGGGCAGCACGAGGCGCGTGGGGTTGAGGCCGCCGCGCACGGGCAGGGGCGGGACGTGCTTGCGCGGGCGGTCCTCGCGCGATCCTGGTGGCACCGGACCATTGTCGCGCGCGGCATGATGGCGGCATGAGCCTCTACGACATCCCGTTCGAGCGCATGGACGGCACGACGACCACGCTCGCGGAGCACCGCGACGACGTCGTGCTGGTGGTCAACGTCGCCTCGCGGTGCGGGCTCACCCCGCAGTACGAGGCGCTGGAGCAGCTGCAGAAGACGTACGCCGACCGCGGGTTCACCGTGATCGGCTTCCCGTCCAACCAGTTCCTCCAGGAGCTGTCCACCGACGAGAAGATCGCCGAGTTCTGCTCCACCACCTACGGCGTCACGTTCCCCGTCGTCTCCAAGATCCGCGTGAACGGCCGGCACACCCATCCGCTGTACGCCGAGCTGAAGAAGACGGCCGACGCCGACGGGCACGACGGCCGCATCCGCTGGAACTTCGAGAAGTTCGTCGTGCTGCCCGGCGGCGACGTGCACCGGTTCTCCCCGCAGACCGTCCCCGACTCCCCCGAGATCGTCGACCTCGTCGAGAAGTCCCTGCCGAGGTAGTCACCGGCCCCGCGAGGTGGTACTGCCTGTCACCCGGCCCGCAGGTGCACCCAGCGCTCGGTGACGACGTACCCGAGCGCCTCGTTCGCCCGCCGCGACGCGACGTTCTCTGCGGCGCCGCCCGAGCCGAAGACCGCGTGTCCCGCGTCGGCGAGGGCGAGCACCGCCGCGCCCTTGACGGCGGTGGCGAGCCCGCGCCGGCGGGCCGCGGCACGCGTCACGGTGAAGTCGACCTCGACGCGGTCCGCCGCCGGGTACAGCACCGTCGCGGCGTCCAGCCGGCCGTCCGCGGCGAACGCCCCGAACGCCCACCGCTCCCCCGCGGCCAGCTGCGTGGCGAGCGCGGCGGCGTCGGGCACGTCGTGAGACGTCGCGACGGTCACCGGGTAGTCGGTGGCGGCCCCGGCGTCGAGCGCGGTGAGCGCGGCCGCGTCGTTCGGCACGAGCGCGCGGACCGTCCACCCCGCTCTCCGCGCGGCGTCGACGGCGGTACGGCACGTGGCCAGCACCTCGGGCGTGACGACGAGCCGGGCGCCCCACGACTCGGAGACGACGCGCGCCCCGGCGTCGAGGAGGCGCGCCGCCTCCGGGTCGTCGGATCGCAGCACCCGCACGGCGGGGAGGTTCGTCGTCACCGGCGCACCGTAACCGCGCTGAGCGGCGCCGGTCATGGGCATTCTCGCCCCGTGCTCTCGTCGCCGGTCCCGTGTCACCCGGCGGCCAGAAGGTCCCTGATCGCTCCCGGGACGGCGTCCGCCACGTCGAGCGCGGCCACCGGGCCGCCGGGGTTCGCGCGGTGCGCGGCCCGACCGTGCACCAGCGCCGCCGCGGCGGCGACCTCGGCCGCGAGCGCCGGGTCCTCGACGACCTCGCGCGACCGCGCCGCGAGCATCGCGCCGAGCACGCCGGCGAGGACGTCGCCGGCTCCCGCGGTGGCCAGCCAGCCGGGCCCGTCGGCCTGCGCCCACGCGCCGTGCGGGCCGACGACGACGGTCACACCCCCTTTGAGCAGCACCGTCGCGCCCGTCAGGTCGTGCGCCCGGCGTGCCCAGCGCAGCGGCTCGGCCTCGACGTCCGGGCGGCGCACGTCCTCGCCGCGCGAACGCAGCAGCGCCGTCAGCTCGCCCGCATGCGGGGTGAGCACGAACCACGCCGGGACGCGCTCGTCGAGCAGGCCGAGCCCGCCGGCGTCGACCACCGCGGGTACACGCCCGCCCGCCGTCCCGGCGAGCCGGCCGGCCGCCGCGGCGAGGCACGCCCGCCCGCGCTCGTGCTGGCCGTCGTCCAGGCCGTCGGCCTCCCCCTCGTGCACGGCCTCCGGCCCGCCGGGGACGCCCGGCCCCACGACCCACGACTGCACGCGGCCGGGCGCGGTGACGACCTCGGGTCGGGCGTCGAGCACCCGGCCGCCCACCTCGGCCGACCCTCGGTAGCGCACCATCCCGGCCCCGGTCCGCACGGCGGCCGTCGTCGTGAGCACCGCCGCGCCGGGGTACGTCGCCGTGCCCGCGACGACGCCGACCACGCCGCGCGTGTACTTGTGGTCCGCGGACCCGGGCACGGGCCACGACGCGCCGACGTCGGCCGGCTCGAGCCGGCGTACGGCCCACGGGCCGGCGGTGTTCGGGCCGGCGTCCGGGCGGAGGTCCAGGCCGATGTCGACGACGCTCACGTCGCCCGCGAGACCGGCCGCCGGCGGCAGCAGCAGGCCCGGCTTGGCCGCGCCGAACGTCACCGTGCAGTCGGCCGGCAGCACCGGGCCGGCCACCGCGCCGTCGTCGACCCCGATGCCCGACGGCACGTCCACCGCCACCACCCACAGCGCACCCGGTGTCGTTGTGAGCGCGATCTCGGGGACTATTCGCCGTCGAACAGTCCCCGAAATCGCGCTCACAACATCTGCGCCGAGGTCGCGCAGCGGCCCGCGCGCCCCGATGCCGACCAGGCCGTCGAGCACGACGTCGGCGCGGGCGGCGTCGTCCGCCACCGCCTCCAGGCGCTCGGGCGCGGCGTAGAGCTCGACGACGCGGCCACCGGCGCGCTCCAGCGCCGCCCGACCGCCGTCGTGGAACCGCCCGGCGACCAGCACCGCCGTCACCGCCAGCCCACGCCGCGCGAGCACGGCGCCCGCGTGCAGCGCGTCGCCGCCGTTGTTGCCCGCCCCCGCGAGCACCACGACCCGTGCGCCGCGCACCGGCCCCCGGCGCGCGGCGACGTCGCGCAGCACGCGCACGGCGAGCGCGAACGACGCCCGCTCCATCAGGGGGACCCCGGCCTCGAGCAGCGGCTCCTCGGCGGCGCGGACGTCGGCGGCGGACCAGGCGGAGATCATGGGACGCATCCTGCCGCGCCCCGCCGCGCCCCGCAGCGTCGCCGCAGGTCGAGGCATAGGCTCTGGCCCATGCGATTCGGACTCTTCATCCCGCAGGGCTGGCGCCACTCGCTCACCGACGTCCCCCCGGAGCAGCACTGGGAGACGATGCTGTCCCTGCTCCATTACGCCGACAACGCCGCGGCCGGCGAGCCGATCCCCGGCGGCCCCTGGGCCTGGGACTCGGTCTGGGTGTACGACCACTTCCACACCGTCCCGATCCCCAGCGCCGAGGCGACGCACGAGGCGTGGACGCTCATGGCGGCGTTCGCCGCCGCGTCCCAACGCGTGAAGCTGGGGCAGATGTGCACGTGCATGTCGTACCGCAACCCCGCGTACCTGGCGAAGGTCGCCTCCACGGTGGACGCGATCTCCGGCGGCCGCGCGCAGCTCGGCATCGGCGCGGGCTGGTACGAGCACGAGTGGCGCGCCTACGGCTACGGCTTCCCCCGCGCGGGCGAGCGCCTGCGTGCGCTCGACGAGGGCCTGCAGATCATCACGCAGATGTGGCGCACCGGGTCGTCCGGAAAGTTCGACGGCGAGACGTACCAGGTGGACGGCGCCCTCTGCTATCCGCAGCCGCTCCAGCAGCTCCCGCTGGGCGACGGCGGCGCCGAGGTGCCGAGCATCCCGCTGTGGGTGGCGGGCGGCGGCGAGAAGAAGACGCTGCGCATCGCCGCGCGGTTCGCGCAGTACACGAACTTCGCGGGCGACCCGGAGACGTTCGCCCACAAGTCGTCGATCCTCGAGCAGCACTGCCGCGACCTGGGCCGCGACTTCGGCGAGATCACCCGCTCGTCCGACTACAACGTCGTCATCGGGGAGAACCAGGCGGAGGTGGACGACCGCTTCGCCTGGATCGAGTCGCACTTCCGCAAGCACGCGCCCGGCGAGAAGGGCGAGCAGGAGATCGCGAACTGGCGCAACAGCCCCGTCGTGGGCACGCCCGAGCAGGTCGTCGAGAAGCTCTCGGCCCTGCGCGACCTGGGCATGACGTACGCCATCACGTACTTCCCGAACGCCGCCGCCGACCGCGACCAGATCGAGCTCTTCCAGCGGCAGGTCATCCCCGCGCTGCAGGACTGAGGCGGTGCCGCGGCACGAGGTCGACCTGCCGGACGGCCGGCGGCTGGTCGTGCACGACGACGGCCCGTCGTCCGCCGACGCCGTCGTCTGGCACCACGGGTCGCCACAGTCCGGCGAGCTGCTGCCCCCGGTCGTCGAGGCCGCCCGGGCGGGCGGGCTACGGGTGGTCTCCGCAGCCCGCGCGGGGTACGGCGGGTCCACCCGCCGCCCCGGACGCACGGTGGCGGACGCCGCGGCGGACGTGGCGTCCGCCCTGGACGCCCTCGGCGTGGCAAGGTGCCTCGCCGTCGGCGCCTCGGGCGGCGGCCCGCACGCGCTCGCGCTCGCGGCGCTCCGGCCCGACGTCGTGTCCGGCGCGGTGACCCTTGCGGGTATCGCGCCCTACCCCGGTCACGGCCGCGACGACCTGTGGTTCGCGGGCATGGCCGACGACGGCGGCCTGCGCTCGGCGCTGGACGGTCGGGAGGCACGCGAGCGGCACGCCAAGACCGCGGAGTTCGACGAGTCGAGCTTCACGGCCGACGACTACGCGGCGCTCGCGGGGACCTGGGCCTCGCTCGGTGCCGACGCCTCGCGGTCCGGGCAGGCGTGGCCGGCCGGGCAGGTCGACGACGACCTCGCGTTCGTCCGGCCGTGGGGCGTCGGGCTCGACGACGTCACGCCCCCGTCCCTGGTCGTGCAGGGCGGCGCGGACCGGGTCGTGCCGCGGCACCACGCCGACCTACTGGTCGACGCCCTGCCTGCCGCGGAGCTGTGGCTGCGCCCGCGGGACGGCCACGTCAGCGTGCTCGCCGCGCTCCCGGTCGCGCTCGACTGGTGGCGGTCCGCCGCCTGAGGTTCAGCCCTCCGCCACCACCATGGCGGACGCGATGCCGGCGTCGTGGGAGATGGACAGGTGCCACGCCTTCACGCCCAGCTCGTCCGCGCGGGCCTGCACGGTGCCGCGCAGCTCGACCTCCGGCGGCCCGCCGACGGTGCGGTGCACGGTCGCGTCGTGCCAGTGCAGGTCGCCGGGGGCGCCGAGCGCCTTGGCGATGGCCTCCTTGGCCGCGAAGCGCGCCGCGAGGGACGACGCCGGCAGGTCGCGCTCGGCCTCGGTGAAGAGCTTCTCGCGCAGGCGCGGCACCCGCTCCACCGTCGCCATGAACCGGGCGACGTCCACCACGTCGATGCCCACGCCGATGATCATGGCCCACAGCCTAGGTCCGCCCGACGTCGGTCACGGTGGCGGTGTCGGTGTCCCGACCTAGCGTTCCGCCCATGCCCGACCACCCCGCCCCGGTCCATGCCGTCGAACGGGGCGCCCCCGCAGCGCCCGGCACGCCCACCATGGTGCTGCTGCACGGGTTCCCCGTGGACCACCGCCTCATGCTGACGCCGTTCGAGGCCGTGCTCGCCGACCGCCGGGACTGGCGTCGTGTCTACCTGGACCTCCCGGGGATGGGCGCCAGCGCGCCGGGGGACGTCGCGTCCACCGACGACATGCTCGCGGCGGTCCGAGCCACCCTCGACCGCCTCGTCCCGGGCCCGTACGTCGTGGTGGGCGAGTCGTACGGCGGGTACCTGGCGCGAGGGCTCGTCGCCGCGGAGCCGGACCGGGTCCGCGGGCTCGCGCTCCTGTGCCCGCTGATCGTGCCGGAGCACGACCGGCGGGAGGTCCCGCCGCATCGCGTGCTGGTCCGTGACGAGCGCCTGCTGCGGGAGGTGGGCGCGGCGGCCCTCGACGCCGACGACGTCGGCGTCGTGCAGACCGCGGAGACCTGGCGTCGCACCCAGGCCGAGGTGACGCCCGGGCTGGAGGCGGCCGACCCGGCGACCGTCGCGCGCGTGGGCGCCGCCTACGCCGGCACCTTCGCGGTCGAGCCGCGACCCTACGACGGCCCCACGCTCCTCCTCACCGGCCGGCAGGACTCCTCGACCGGCTACCGCGACGCCTGGCGGGTCCTCGAGCACTACCCGCGCGCCACGTTCGCGGTGCTGGACCGCGCCGGGCACAACCTCCAGATCGAGCAGCCGGCGCTCTTCGACGCCCTGGTGAACGAGTGGCTCGACCGCGTCGAGGAGGCGACGGCGGGCACGTAGCCCGGCGACGGAGCCGGCGCGGGTCACCCCTCGGCACGCACGCCGGCCTCGTCCGCCGGCTCCACGAGGTGGCGCCACCGGAACCACTTGCGCTCGAGCTCCGCCTCGAGGTCGACGTCGAACCGGCGCGCCACGAGCAGCACCTGGGCGAGCACGTCGGCGAGCTCCGCCCGGAACGCCGCGTCCACCGCCTGCTCCCCCTCGCCCCGGTCCCGCGACCGCCCCGACCGGGCGAGGTAGGCCTGCGTGAGCTCCCCGACCTCCTCGTGCAGCTTGAGCACCAGCCAGTCGTCGGTACGAGGGACGCCGAAGCGCCGCTCGTACACCCGCGAGATGATCTCCAGCTCGTCCGACAGCTCACCCAGGTCCATGCGCCGATCATGCCCCCTGTCCACCCGCTGCGGCGGGCACCGCCAGGGCGGGGCGCCGTGCGGCGACCAAGGCGGCGGGCTCGTAGGCTCGGCGCCGTGCCCAGCGTCCGCGTGGGCCTGTCGGGCTGGCAGTACCGGCACTGGCACGGCCGCTTCTATCCCGACGGCACCCGGCGTGCCGACGAGCTCGCGTACGCCGCGACGCGCTTCAGCACCCTCGAGCTGAACGGCACCTTCTACGGGCTGCAGCGGCCCGCCTCCTTCCTGCGCTGGCGGGACACGGTGCCGGAGGGCTTCACGTTCGCGGTCAAGGGCAGCCGCTACGTCACGCACCTCAAGCGCCTGCGCGACCCGCGGACAGCGCTCGCGAACTTCGTGGCGAGCGGCCTCCTCGCCCTCGGGGACCGGCTCGGTCCCGTGCTGTGGCAGCTCCCGGAGCGCGCCGCGTTCGACCCCGAGGTTCTCGCGACCTTCCTCGACGCGCTGCCGCGCACGACCGCCGAGGCCGGGCGACTCGCCGCGGACCACGACGACCGTCTTCGGGCGGAGGCCTGGACCGAGCCCGGCGTGGACCGCCCCCTGCGGCACGCCCTGGAGCCGCGGCACGCGTCGTTCGAGTCCCCCGAGGCCCTCCGGATGCTGCGCGACCACGACGTCGCGCTCGTCGTGTCGGACGGCGCCGGGCGCTGGCCGCTCCTCGACCACCCCACGGCCGGCCTCGCGTATCTCCGGCTGCACGGCCCGACGTCCCTGTACGCGAGCCGCTATGACGACGCGCGCCTCGACCGGTGGGCCGGCTGGGTGCGACGGCGGGCGGACGCCGGGCAGGACGTCGTCGTGTACTTCGACAACGACGGCCACGCCCACGCCCCGCGGGACGCCCTGCGCCTCGTGGAGCGGCTCGGCGACGTCGTCGACCCGTGGCCGCCGTGACCCACCGGGGACGACGGCGTCCGCGGTTGTCGTTCCCCGCCCGGCCTCGGGCAGAATCGTGCAGGTGGCACCGCAGTCCTCCGACACCGCACCCGGCACGGCACCCCAGCCCCTGGGCGAGCACCTCACCCGGCTGGCGCCGGCGTCCCCGTACGTCGACCTCGACCGTGCGGCGTGGAGCCGCCTGTCGGCGTCGACCCCGCTCCCGCTGACCGACGCCGACGTCGAGCGGCTGCGCGGCCTGGGCGACCCGATCGACCTCGCCGAGGTGGACGCCGTCTTCCGCCCGTTGTCCCGGCTGCTCAACCTGTACGTAGCCGCGAGCGCCGGCCTGCACCGCGCCACGTCGACGTTCCTGCACGAGGAGCCGCCCCGCACCCCGTACGTCATCGGCGTCGCGGGGTCGGTCGCGGTCGGCAAGTCGACCACCGCGCGCATCCTGCGCGAGATGATGGCGCGCTGGCCGGACACGCCCCACGTCGAGCTCATCACGACCGACGGCTTCCTGTACCCGAACGCGGAGCTGCAGCGCCGCGGGATCATGGACCGCAAGGGCTTCCCCGAGTCCTACGACCGGCGGGCCCTCATCCGGTTCCTGTCGCGCGTGAAGGCCGGGCAGTCCGAGGTCCGCGCCCCGGTGTACTCGCACGTCGTCTACGACATCGTGCCCGGCGAGGAGGTCGTGGTGCGCAAGCCGGACGTGCTCATCGTGGAGGGCCTCAACGTGCTGCAGCCGGCGCGCCCGTCGGCGATCGACGAGTCGACCGTGGCGGTGAGCGACTTCTTCGACTTCTCGATCTACGTCGACGCCCGCACGCGCAACATCCGCCAGTGGTACGTGGAGCGCTTCCTGCAGCTGCGCCGGACGGCGTTCAGCAGGCCGGAGTCGTACTTCCGACGCTATGCGGACCTGTCCGACGCCGAGGCGACGGAGCGGGCGCTGTCCATCTGGGAGTCGATCAACGCGCCGAACCTGGAGCACAACGTGCTCCCCACCCGTGGGCGCGCCACCCTCGTGCTCACCAAGGGGTCGGACCACTCCGTGCAGCGGGTCCGGCTGCGCAAGCTCTGACCCGCGGTCGGGTCAGGCCGCCCGGCTCGTGGGCTCGGCGTCGGCCTCGTCGTCGTGCTCGTCGTCGTCGGCGGGCACCGGCTGCGTCCGGGGCGGACCGGCGACCCGCTGCACCACCTGGTCCACGAGGACGCCCAGCAGGATGCCGGCCACGACGCCGACGGCCATGGCGAGCAGGGTGTTGTGCCCGAGCCAGGAGGCCGCGGCGAGGCCGATGAGCATCGAGTAGATGCCCCACGTCACGGCCGCGATGCCCGAGTAGAGCATGAACCGGTGGCGCGGGTAGCCCACGGCCCCCGCGGTCATGTTGACCGCGACCCGCCCGATGGGCACGTACCGCGCGGCCAGGATGAACGACGCCCCCCGGTGCGCCAGCGCGTGCCGCGCCCAGTCGACGGCCTTGCGGCCCCGGGCGGAGCGCAGGAACGCGAAGCGCTCGGTGCCGACGGCGCGGCCGATCTGGTAGGCGATCTGGTCGCCCGTCCAGGCGCCGGCGATGGCGAGAGCGAGGACGCCGGGCAGCCACGGGTTGCCCTCGGAGTGGGCGAGCACGGTGAGCGTGATGACCACGGACTCGCTGGGGATCGGCGGGAAGAACCCGTCGATCGTCGCGAAGACGTACATGGCCGGGTAGATCCACAGGGACGCGCCCAGGTCGAGGATCCAGCCCTCGAGCTGTGCCAGCATCGTCGACAGGTTCACCAGGTCGGTCCCTCGGTTCGTCGGCCGGGAGGAGGCCCTCCGGCGGTCGCACGACGCCGGACGGCGTCACGGGACCAGCCTAGGCAGAACCGGGGGCCAGGCTGCATGGGGAATTCCCCCGGTTCCACCCTGAGTGCCGAATGTTCACCCGAGGTCCACGACGTTGCCGTACCGCACCAGGTTCTCGTTCGAGGTGAGCGTGCGCAGCAGCGCGTGGTCGAGGTACAGCTCCCCCGCCAGGTGGTCCGTCTCGTGCTGCACGATGCGGGCCGGCCAGCCGGTGAGGACCTCGTCGACCGGTGCCCCGGTCTCGTCGCGCCCGGTGAGCCGCACGCGCCGGTGCCGCGCGACGACGGCCTGCCACCCGCTCACCGACAGGCAGCCCTCGTGGAACGCCGCGCGCTCGGGCTCCCCGTCGGGGCCGGGCAGCGGCTCGTACGCGGGGTCGAGCAGCACCCGGTACGGCAGCGGCGTCCGCTCCCGCGGGTCGTCGGCCTCGGCGTCGGGCGGGGTGCCGGCGTCCTCGACGACGGCGATCGCCAGCCCGATCCCGACCTGCGGCGCCGCGAGGCCCACGCCGGGCGCGGCGTGCATGGTGCGGCGCATCGCCTCGAGCAGCCGCGGCAGCACGTCGCCGAGCTGCCCGGTGTAGGGGGCCGCCGGCGCGCGCAGGACCGGCGCCCCCGCCTGGACGATCGGCAGCAGGCCGGTGCCCGGGCCGTCCGCCGCCGCGTCCGCCCGGTCCAGCAGGTCGACGACCGCGGCCCGCAGGGCCTCGTCCACGCCCGCCGCCGCGCGGCCGGCAGGGGCGCCGTCGGTCACAGGGCCAGCCGGTCGCGCACGACGGCGGCGAGCGTGTCCGCCACGCCGTCGGCCTGCGTCTGGGTGGCGGCCTCGACCATGACCCGCACGAGGGGCTCGGTGCCCGAGGGGCGCAGCAGCACGCGGCCCGTCTCCCCCAGCAGCGCCTCCGCGCTCTCGATCGCGGCGCGCACGCCCTCGTCGTCGGCCGCGCGGGCCTTGTCCACGCCCTTGACGTTGACGAGCGTCTGCGGGAGGCGCGGGACCTCGGCGGCGAGGTCGGCCAGGCGCCGCCCGGTGGCCTTCACGCGCGCGGCGAGGTGCAGCGCGGTGAGGACGCCGTCGCCGGTCGTGGCGTGGTCGGCCAGGATGATGTGGCCCGACTGCTCGCCCCCGAGCCCGTACCCGTGCGCGCGCATCTCCTCGAGCACGTACCGGTCGCCCACGCCCGTCTGGATCGTGGTGATGCCCGACTCGCGCATCGCGAGCAGGAGGCCCAGGTTGCTCATGACGGTGACGACCAGGGTGTCCGACGGCAGCCGGCCCTCGTCCTTGAGCGCGCGGGCCAGGATGCCGAGGATCTGGTCGCCGTCCACCAGCACGCCCCCGTGGTCGACGGCGAGGCAGCGGTCCGCGTCGCCGTCGAACGCGACGCCGAAGTCGGCCTCCGCGGCCACGACGACGGCCTGCAGCTGCTCGGGGTGGGTGGAGCCGGCCTTCTCGTTGATGTTGCGACCGTCGGGGCTCGCGTTGATGACGACGACGTCGGCCCCCGCCTCGCGCAGCGCCTCCGGGCCGACCTGGCTCGCGGCGCCGTTCGCGGCGTCCACCGCGATGCGCAGGCCCTCCAGCGGGCGCACGTCCGGCGTCGTGCCGATGCTCGCCACGAGGTGCTCCACGTACTGCTGCGCGGCGATGCCGGTGTCCGAGCGCATGCGCCCGACGTCGGCGCCGATCGGCCGCTCCCAGTCCTGGCCGAGGCGGGCCTCGATCTGGTCCTCGACGTGGTCGGCGAGCTTGAAGCCGCCGCGCGCGAAGAACTTGATGCCGTTGTCCGGCATCGCGTTGTGGGACGCGGAGATCATGACGCCGAGGTCCATGTCCATCGCGCCCACGAGGTGGGCCAGCGCCGGGGTGGGCAGCACGCCCAGGTTGACCACGTCCACGCCGGAGCTGGCGAGCCCCGCGCCGACCGCGGCGGACAGGAACTCCCCCGACGCACGCGGGTCGCGCCCGACGACGGCGCGCGGGCGGTGCCCGGCGAAGTCGCCCGACGTGCCGAGCACGTGGGCCGCCGCGCTGCCGAGCCCGAGGGCCAGGTCCGCGGTGACGTCCCGGTTGGCCAGCCCACGGACCCCGTCGGTGCCGAACAGTCGCACGATGTCTCCTCCTCCGGGCGCGGCGGTGGATCCGCACGCACACCCCACGGCGCCCCCGCGGACGCCGCACCGATCGTAGCCGGACGTGCGGACGGCCCCGCCGGAAGCTTCCGACGGGGCCGTCCGTGGCGCTGACGCTC
>NZ_JBHVBO010000024.1:0-37813 GCF_042668085.1 Isoptericola sp. NPDC057391
GGCCGCCCCCGGCGCGCGCGAAGGCGTCGCCGACGCCGCGGGCGCCCGCGGCGAGGCGCCGCGTCGCGCGACGACGCGCGGGCACCGCCTCGGGCGTCACCTCGTCGGGGGCAGCCTCGCCGTCGGGAGCGACCGGGGCGTCGGGCTCCAGCTCCGTGGTGATGGTCATGAGTTCTCCGGGTCGGTTCGCGGGGTGGGTGCTCCGGTCAGGCGGTCCGGCGCTCCTGGGGGGCGGCGACGTCGCTCAGGAGGCGGGAGATGGTCCCGTCGGCGGTCGCGCCCCCGAACTCCGCCTCGGCGTCCAGCACCAGGCGGTGCGCCCACACGGGCTGCACGAGCTCCTTGACGTCGTCCGGCAGCACGTAGTTGCGCCCGTGGGCCGCGGCCCACACCTTCATGCAGCGCACCAGGGCCAGCGCGCCACGCACGGAGACGCCGACGTGCACGTCCGCCGCCGCACGGGACTCCTCCGCCAGCCGGGAGACGTACTCGAGCACGGCCGGGTCGACGTGGGTCGCGGCGGCGAGCGACGACATCTCCACCACCGCCTGCCCGGTGATGACCGGCTGCAGGCCGGCGCTCCGGTCCCGCACCGCGGAGCCCGCGAGGATCTCGACCGTCGACGTGAGGTCCGGGTAGCCGATCGACGTCTTCATGAGGAAGCGGTCGAGCTGCGCCTCCGGCAGGCGGTACGTGCCGGCCTGCTCGATCGGGTTCTGCGTCGCGATCACCATGAACGGGCTGCCCGCGGCGTGCGTGACGCCGTCGACCGTGACCTGGCCCTCCTCCATCACCTCGAGGAGCGCCGACTGCGTCTTCGGCGAGGCGCGGTTGATCTCGTCCGCGAGCACGATGTTCGCGAAGATCGGACCCTTGTGGAACTCGAACGTGCCGGTCTTCTGGTCGTAGATCGTCACGCCGGTCACGTCGGACGGCAGCAGGTCCGGCGTGAACTGGATGCGGTGGTTCGTGCCCTGGACGCTCGCCGCCATCGAGCGCGCGAGCATCGTCTTGCCGGTGCCCGGCGCGTCCTCCAGCAGCAGGTGCCCCTCCGCCAGCATGCACGTCAGCGCGAGGCGGATCTGGTTCTCCTTGCCGAGCACGGCCTGCGACACGTTGCCGACGATGCGGTCGAACGTCTGGGCGAACCAGCTCGCCTGCTCGGGGGTCATGGTGGTCATGCGTCGATTCCTCCGTGGTTCACCAGGTCATCCTGGGGGTCGAGAAGCTCTGTCCGTTCACCGTGCCCGTGATCCACACCTGTTCTCCTGGTCCGCCGAAGTAGCACCAGGCGTCCTTCGGGCCGGCGTTCCCCGAGCCGTCGGTCCGTGCGCGGCTCCCGTCGGCCCAGTTCGTCTGCGTGTTGCCGCTGAACCCGTTGGTGGTCGACTGGCACGTGTACCGGACGTCAGCGTTCGCGGGGGCGTCGCGGATCGTCAGGCTGAGCCACCGGCAGGACGAGTGCGTGCAGACGCCCCACCGGGTCTCGCCGACCGCGTTCGAGCCCTTGCCCACCGTGTACGTGGGCTGCGGTCTCGCGGCGGAGGTCCCGGACGCGCACTTCTCCGCGCTCTGGCCCGTCGTGTCGGTGGCCCGCACGCAGATCTGCTTGGTGTCGGAGTACCCGGCGGACACGGACTCGTTCGACCCGCTCTTCGCAGTGCTGGAGATCGCGCCGCTCACCTTGACCGAGATGTCGCGCCCGTTCGTGCTGGTGGACCACGAGAACGTCACCCGCTGGTCCTGCCCGCTCACCGCGCTCACGCTCGGGGTCGGAACCGGACCGTAGGGAGTCACTGCGTTCGAGTAGTCCGTCCAGGCGGAGCAGCCGCCGGCGTTGCAGGCCTTGACGCGGAACCGGTAGGAGGTGCCGTTCGACAGGCCGCCGTACGTCATCGAGGTGCCGGACGCCGTGGCCGACCCGCCCTTGTCCGTCTCGACCGTGTACGTCACCGCAGCGCCGTTGTCGTCCGACGCGCCCCAGGACACGTTGGCCTGGCCGCTCGTTCCCTTGACGCTCGCGCTCGGGGCACCGGGCACGGTCGGCTTGCCGTACGGCTTGACCGCGTTCGACTGGGGGCTGGTGCCGCCCTTGCCCGCCTTGTTCTCCGCGGTCACGGTGAACGTGTACTCCGACTTGGTGTCGAGGCCCTGGAACGTCGTCGACGTGCCCGACACCGTGCGCGTGTCGACCTTCGAGCCACCGCGGTAGACGTCGACGTGGTAGCTCTTCACAGCGTCGCCGTTGTCCTTGGGCGCGGGCCACGAGACGCCGATCTCGCCCCCGTCCGGCGCGATCTCCGAACCGGCACGCGTGGCCGTCGGCGCGCCCGGCGCATCCGGCGGCCCGGCCGGGATCTCCGATGTGGACCAGGCCCCCCAGTCGGACGGGTCGGGCGCGGAGTTCACGGCCTGCACGCGCACCTTGTAGGCCGTGCCGTTCGTCAGGCCCTCCCACACGATGCGCTCGCCGGTGACGCCCACCTTCTGCGTCGCACCGGACGCCGGGGCCGGGGAGATCTCGAGGTTCACCGAGGTGATCGGGGACCGGTCGGTGTACGACGCGTTGGCCCAGGTGACCGTGAGGGACCCGTCACCGAACTCGAGGGACGGGGCCGCGGGCGGGTCCGGCTTCTCGTCGGGGCGTGCCTCGGCGGAGGTCGGCGACGACTTCGAGTCCCCGACCTCGTTCGTGGCCTGCACGGTGAACGTGTACGTGACGTTGTTCGTCAGGCCGCTGAGGGTGCACGTCGTAGTGGCGCACTCGAACGTGTCGCCCTGGCTGGAGGTCACGGTGTACCCGGTGATCTCCGCGCCGTTGTTCTGCGGCGGCGTCCACGACAGCACGACCGTCTCCGAGCGCACCTCCTCCACCCGAGGCGTCGACGGCGCCTCGGGCACGCCGAGCACGTTCACCATGACGCGGCCCTCGACCTCGCGGTCCGGGTCCTGTGTCGCGTCCTGGACGGTGTAACGCACCACCATCGTGCCCACGAAGTCGGACTTCGGGGTCACCACGACGGAGTCGCCGTCGACGACCGTGCCGCCACGGCCGGTCTCCACCACCGGCTGCCCGACGATCTTCAGCGGGCCGCGGTCGGAGAACGGGTTCGAGTCGTTCGCGAGGACCGGGACGGAGACCGCCTTGCCCTGATGCGCGTCGTCCACGCGGTCCTCGACCGCGCGTGCCAGCGGCCTGGTCGACGCCACGACGGTGACGGTCAGCTCGCCGTCTACGGGCGGGTGTTCGTCGTCGGTGACCGTATAAGGAACGGTGAGGACGGTCCCCTTGGCCACCTCCGGCTGGGCCTCAAGCGTCACGCGCGGCCCGGACAGGGTCGCGCCGAGTCCGCCGGGCAGCCCGCCGAGCTGGAACCGCAGCTCGTCGCCGTCCGGGTCCTTCGCGAACCGGCCCAGGTCGACGACGCTCTCCTCGCCGGCCGCGACCTCGCCCGACGGCTTGCCGGGCTCGGGCGGCAGGTTCTCCGGCGGCAGCACCGTGATCGGCAGGGTCAGCAGCGCGACGGCGCCCTCCGGGTCGTCCACCGACGTGCCGTCGGTGACCTCGAACGTCACGGAGGCGGGGCCGTCGTACTCCGCGCGCGGCGTGTACGTCAGCGCGGTCTCGCTGGTCACCTTCGCCGCGCCCTCGGTCGCGGTGACCTGGTCCTCGGTGGTGAGCCGCGGGGTGCGGCCCTCCACGACGAGCACGTGGTCGGTGATGTCGATGTCGAGCGACTCGCCCGAGACGACCTCGAGCGGGGCCTGACCCGGCTTGAGGATCGGCTTGGTCGACTCCATGCCCGGCACGACGACGAACGCCTTCGCGGCGAGCCCGTCCACGTCGGTGACGGTGTAGGTGATGACCTGGCGGGTGCGGGTCAGGGGGATCTCGAGCTCGCCGTCGGCGGTGACCGCCACCCCGGCCGACGTCGCGCGGTCGTCGACGGAGATCTCGAGGTCGTCCACCGCGCCGTCCGGGTCCTCGTCGTTGTCGAGCACGGGCACGGTGACCGCCGTCTGCCCGAGGATGCTCGCCACGGGCACCGAGTCGTCACGCGCGATCGGGCGCAGCAGCGGGGCGTCCGCCGCCACCGTGACGCTCACCGACGCCGACGCCCGCGCGGCGTACGTGTCCTCGATCGCGTAGAAGAAGGTGTACGTGCCCTCGTCGGCCGGCGTGCGCACCACGATGCGGTCGTCGCTCACCTCGGCCTTGAGATCCTCGCCGCCCTCGACGGCGCCGGGCACGAGCCCGATGACGTCGCCGTCCGGGTCGGCGTCGTTCGCCAGGGCCGGCACCGCCACGCGACGCTCGGGCCGCACGGTGACCTCGTCGTCGGCGGCCACCGGCGGCTGGTTGGTCTCCGGGGGCTGCGCGATGCCGACGCGCACGACCCCGGTCGCGACCTCGCCGCGCGCGTCCTGCACGGTGTACCGGAACGAGTCGCTGCCCTTGGCGTTCTTGCCCGCCTCGTAGTCGACGTACCCGTCGACCACCTCGGCCCGCCCTTGGGTCGGCCCGGTGGCCAGGCCCGTGAGCTGCACCGAGTCGCCGTCCGGGTCGATGCCGTCCAGCGGCACCGGGATGCGCGTGGTGCCGCCCGACAGCACGCGCGCCTCGACGTCCTGCGGCACGGGGGCGGCGTTCTCCTTGCCGCCGCGGATGTGGATCGTGACCTGGGCGGAGTCCTCCTGCCCGTTCGGGTCGCGCACCTTGTAGATCGCGTAGGCCGTGCCCTGCTCGGCCCCGGCACGGAAGCGCAGGCGCCCCTCCGAGACGAACAGCTCGCCCTGCCCCGGGTCGACGGACTGCTCCAGCTCGTCGTCGAGCGTGAGCTCCAGGCCGTCCGGGTGGGTGTCGTTGTCCAGCACGTCGATGTTCACGTAGTCGCCGGCGCGCACCGTGACCTCGTCGGCGGCCGCGTTCGGCGGCTGCAGTCGGTCCGGGGGCGGCACCGGCAGCACCCGCACCTCGCCGGTCGCGGTCTCGGTGCCGTTGGAGACGGTGTACTCGAGCACGACCGCCTCGGCGAGGCGCCGCGTCTCGGTGACCCGCAGCATCTGGTGCGACAGGACGGCCACGCTGAGACCCGAGTCGTCCGGCACCCGCACCGACTGCACCACAAGCACGCCGCCTGCGGGGTCGGTGTCGTTCGCCAGCACGTCGACGAGGGTCGAGCCGCCCGCGGGCAGGAGCGCCGTGTCCGCCACGACGACCGGCGCCCCGGACGCCTCGTCCGGGTCCTGCACGTCGACGCGCACCACGCCGGTGGTGGACGCCGGCCCGTCCGTCACCTGGTAGAGCACGTCGTAGGACTTCGGCTCCTGCGCCAGGAACGTGAACGTGCCCGCGTCGTAGTTGCGGGTGATCTCCGCGGGCGCGGCGTCGCTGACGTTCGTCAGGCGCAGGTCGTCGCCGTTGGGGTCGGAGTCGTTCTTCAGCGGCTCGATCGTGATCGGCTGGCCGGCGGTCACCACCACGTGGTCCCCCACGGCGACCGGCGGCTCCTGGCCGTCGAGCACGTCCACCCACAGCGTGCCCTCGACGACGCCGCCGAGGCCGTCGCCGACGGTCACCGTCACCTTCTTGCGACCGGTCGACGAACCGCCGTCGCGGAACTCGACGGTGCCGTCCGGGTAGGCGCGCACCTCGTCGCCCTGCACGGTCGGGTCCGCGGTGGCGAGGTAGACGTCGTCGCCGTCGGGGTCGCGGAAGAACGGGAGCACCTTGATCTGCGCCGTGCCGCCCTGCTGCACCCGCAGCACCGGCTCGCCGGTCTGCTCGGGCTTCTCGTTCTCCGACAGCGGGACCACCCGCAGCGACACCTTCCCCTCGTCGGTGCCGCCCCGGCCGTCGGAGACCTCGTAGGTGAACGACGCCGAACCGGTGGCATCCGCCGGCACGACGGCCTGCAGCGCCTTGCCGCCCAGCACCTGCTGCACGGTGATGCCCTCGGGCTGGTCGCCCGACAGGCGTGCCGTGATGACGTCTCCGTCGGGGTCGAGGTCGTTGGCCAGGACGTCGAGCAGGGTGGTCCGGCCCGGGCGGACGCCGAACGAGTCGTCGTTCGCCTCGGGCGGGTCCTGCTTCTCCCGGTCCACGACCGTGTTGTCGACCAGCTCCGGCTTCGCGTCCTCGGCGTCCTCGTCCTGGCCCTCGGCACGCTCGGGGAGCTTGATGTCCCAGTCGTCGACCTTCTCGTACTCGTCCAGCGCCATCCACAGCGTGCCCGCGGTGAGGTCGTTGAGCACCACGTTGTCGCGGTTCACCCGGTACTCCAGCTCCGTGGACTGGTCGATGCCCTCGAGCACCTCGTCCACGTCGCGGTCCGTACCCTCGCAGTCGCGCACGATCTGCCCCGTGCCGGACCACGCGCCGTACAGGCAGCCCCCCAGCTGCACCGGCTGCGCGGGCGAACCGGTCGCCTGGCGCTGGGTCGCGGCGCCGCCGCCGAGCGGCTGCAGCACCAGGGCGCCCGACGTCGCGTACGCCACCGACCCGGTGTCCGCGCCCGGCAGCTGCAGCTGCGCACCCTGCGCGTCGGCGACGGCCACGACCTCCCCGCCGGGCAGGCGCAGGCGGCCCGACGTGCGGTCGAGGATCACGACGTCGTCGCCGACCGTCGTGAGCACGACGTCGTCGCCCTCTCTCAGCAGGTCCAGCGTCGAGGTCTGCGGCTGCCCGCCGGGCTCGATGGTCCACAGCACGTCCCGGCTCGGCACCACCGCGAACGTCGTGCCGGACTCGGAGACGACGACCTCCGCAGCCCCGGCGAGCTCCGCGGTCGGCTTTGCCTCCTCGGTGTTCAGGCCGGGGAACCGGTCGAGCGTCGTGACCCACAGCGCGCCGGACTCGTCGTCCACCACCGCCGCGCGGCCGCCGCCCATGGCGACCTGGGCGCCGGCGGGAACCTTGGTGGTGGACGCGAACTTCAGCCGCGCGACGTCCACCACGCTGGCGCTCGACGAGCCGTCGTCGGCCACCAGCACCTGCCCGGCCTGCTGGTCGACGTCGAAGGCTGAGCTGCCCGCGAGCAACGTGCCGTCGAGGGCCTTGGCGTCGGTGTTGAACCGCCCCACGAGGCCGGAGGCCTGGTTGGTGACCCAGACACCGGAGTCGTTGAGATCGACGTCGGCCGTGGCCTCGCCGTCGTACAGGACGGCGGCGGCGACCACGCCCGCGGACAGCGCGAGGACGACCGTCGTCGCGATGCTGGAGCGACGGTCGCCGCGCAAGCGCGTGAGCACGCTCAAGATTTCCCCCGATGTGATGGCGCCCCCGGCCGACAGCCTCCGTCGGCGGCACTCAGCGCCCGCACAGGATAGCCAGGCTTCACCCGCGGGGGACAGCCGTTCCCACCCTGCGGGCATGGGGAGAGGTCCCCATGCCCGCACGAGGACGGTGTCACCAGGTCGACGCGGCGTACCGCTTGCCGTCGATCACCACGGCGACCTTGGTGCCCTTGTACCCGTAGAAGCAGTCGAGCTGGAAGGTCTGGTCGCCCGAGAACGACCTGGTGAAGCCCGGCCCGCCCGGGGTCGTCCACACCTTGCTGCCGTCCATGATGATGTTGTGCCAGCCCGCCGTGGAGTCGGGGTTGTTGCCCGACCAGCACTCGACCCGGTGCGAGCCGCCCGGGAAGTTCTTCACGGTGACCTTGAAGAAGTTGCAGTTGCCGGAGCTGCAGCCGTTGCGCACGCCCGTCGACCCGCCGGGGCTGACCGTCGCCGTCGGCGTCGGCGTCGTCCCCGAGTCGTTGCCCCACGAGCCGCAGCCCGCGGCGTTGCAGGCCCGCGCCTGCAGGGCGAACGTCGTGCCGGTCTTCTTCGCGGTCTTCACGGTGAACGGGAACCCCGACTTCGTCCCGCTGCCGGTCTGCCCGCTCGTGAACCGGTACTCGACGCGGGTGATCGCGTTGCCGCCGTTCGACGCCGGCGCGGTGACCCGGAACTGCCCCTGCTCGGCCGACAGACGCGACCAGGTGACCCCTGGTGCGCCCGGCACGGTGTACGGCTTCACCGAGCCGGACGGCCCCGCCCAGGCGGAGCAGCCCGCCTGGTTGCACGCGCGGACCCTGAACGTGTAGGACGTGCCGTTGCGCAGGCCCGTGTAGACCATCGAGGTCTTGGCGGTCTCCTTCGTCCCGGCCTGGTTGGCCTGCACCTGGTACGTCACGGGGTTGCCGTTGGCGTCCGCCGCCCCCCAGGAGACGGCCGCCCGGCCGCTGGTGTTGTCGGCCAGCGTCGCAGCGGGCTTGCCGGGGCTGCCCGGCTTTCCGAACGGCGTGACCTTGTTGGACTGCGGGCTGCTCGCCCCCTTGCCGGCCTTGTTCTCCGCCGTGACCGCGAACGTGTAGGTGGACTTCGGGTCCAGGCCCTCGAGGTCGATCGAGGTGCTGGTCGTCGTCTCCGTGGACACCTTCTGCCCACCCTTGAAGACGTCCACGAAGTACGTCTTCACGGCGTCGCCGTTGGTGGCCGGCGCCTTCCACGCGACGTGCACCTGACCGCCCAGCGGCGTGTCGACGCGCGCAGCGCTCGGGGCCGCCGGAGCCTCCGGCGGGCCCGCCGGCACCATGCTCGTCGACCAGGCGCCCCAGTCCGACGGGTCCGGCGCCGAGTTCACGGCCCGCACGCGCACCTTGTAGGCCGTCCCGTTCGTCAGGCCCTCCCACACGATGCGCTCGCCCGTGACGCCGACCTTCTGCGTCTGGCCCGACGCGGGCGCCGGCGAGATCTCCAGGTCGACGGAGGTGATGGGCGACCGGTCGGTGTACGTCGCGTTGTCCCACGTCACGACGAGGGAGCCGTCACCGAACTCGAGCTGCGGCGCGGCCGGCGGGTCCGGCTTCTCGTCCGGACGCGCCTCCGCCGACGGCGGGGACTTCTCCGAGGGACCCACGGCGTTGTTCGCCACCACGGTGAACGTGTAGGTGACGTTGTTGGTCAGCCCGTCGAGCGTGCACGTGGTCGTGTCGCACTCGAACGCGTCCCCCTGGTTCGACGTCACCGTGTAGCCGGTGATCTCCGCGCCGTTGTTCTGCGGCGGCGTCCAGGAGAGCACGACCGTCTCGGACCGCACCTCCTCCACCTGCGGCGTCGACGGAGCCTCGGGAGCGCCCAGCACGTTGATCGTGATCCGGCCCTCCACCTGGCGGTCGGGGTCCTGGGTGGCGTCCTGCACGGTGTAGCGCACCACCATCGTCCCGACGTAGTCGTCCGCCGGGGTGACGACCACCTGGTCGCCGTCCGTCGTGGCCTGCGCCACCCCCGTCTCGACGATGGCGTCGCCCACGAGCTCCAGCGGGCCGCGGTCGGCGAAGGGGTTCGAGTCGTTGGCCAGCACCGGCACCGAGACCGCCTCGCCCTGGTGGGCGTCGTCGACCGTGTCGTCGACCGCCCGCGCCAGCGGACGGGTGGAGGCGACGACGGTCACGCGCATCTCCCCTTCCACGGGCGGGTTCTCGTCGTCGGTCACCGTGAACGGCACGGTCAGCTCGGTTCCCTGGGGGATCTCCGGGGACGCCTCGAGCGTGACCCGGGTGCCCGACAGCGTCGCGCCGATCCCGTCGGGCAGGCCGCCCAGCTCGAACCGCAGCTCGTCGCCGTCCGGGTCCTTCGCGAACCGGCCCAGGTCGACGGTGCTCTCCTCGCCCGCCGCGACCTCGCCGGACGGCGAGCCCGGCTCGGGCGGCAGGTTGTCCGGGGGCAGCACGGTGATCGGCAGCGTCAGCACCGCCGTGTGGCCCTCGGGGTCGTCGGGGCTCCTCCCGTCCGTGACCTCGAAGGTCACGCCCGCGGGGCCGGTGAACCCCTCGCGCGGCGTGTACGTCATCGTCGTGGTGCCGGTGACCTCGGCGTTGCCCTCCAGCCCCTGGACCTGGTCCGCCGTCGTCAGTCGGGGGCTGCGCCCCTCCACGACGAGCACGTGGTCGGCGATGTCGATGTCGAGCGACTCGCCCGCGACCACCTCGAGCGGCGCCTGGCCGGGCGCCAGGATCGGCTGCACGGACGTCAGGCCCGGGACGACGACGAAGGCCTTCGCGGCCTGCCCGTCCACGTCGGTGACGGTGTAGGTGATGACCTGACGCTGCTCGGCGAGGGTCACGGCGACCTCGCCCTGGGGGGTCACGGTGGCGTTCGACGACGTCGCCTCCACGGTCAGGTCGTCCGCGGCGCCGTCCGGGTCCTCGTCGTTGTCGAGGACGGGGACGGTCACGGACGTCTTGCCCAGCAGGTCCGCCACGGGCACCGTGTCGTCCCGCGCGACCGGCGGCAGCAGCGGCGCGTCCTCGGCGACCGTGACGCTCACCGAGGCGGAGCCCCGCGCCGCGTAGGTGTCCTCGATCGCGTAGAAGAACGTGGAGGTGCCCTCGTCCCCGGGGGTGTGCACGAGGATCCGGTCCTTGTCGACCTCGGGCGACAGGTCCTCCCCGCCCTCGACCGCGCCGGGCACCAGACCGATCTGGTCCCCGTCCGGGTCGGAGTCGTTCTCCAGCGCCGGCACGGCCACCCGGCGGTCGGGTCGCACCGTGATCGCGTCGTCCTGGGCCACCGGCGACTGGTTGGTGGTCGGCGGCTGCGCGATGCCGACGCGGATCAGGCCCGTGGCGACCTGTCCGCGCGCGTCCTGCACCGTGTACGTGAACGCGTCCACGCCGCTGGCGTCCTTGCCGGCCGCGTAGTCGACGTACCCGTCGACGACCTCCGCGCGTCCCATCGCGGGGCCCGAGGCCAGGCCCGTCAGCTGCACGGAGTCGCCGTCCGGGTCGATGCCGTCGAGCGGCACGGGGATGCGCACGGTACCGCCGGCGAGCGCGCGTGCCTCCACGTCGCGCGGCACGGGGGCGGCGTTCTCCTCGCCGCCCCGGACGTGGATCGTGACCTGGGCCGAGTCCTGCTGGCCGTTCGGGTCGGTCACGGTGTAGATCGCGTAGGCGGTCCCCGGCTCCGGACCCGCGCGGAACCGCAGCCGCTCCTCCGAGACGAAGAGCTCGCCGCGCTCCGGGTCCGCCGTCTGCTCGAGCTCCTTGTCGAGGGTGAGCTCGAGGCCGTCGGGGTGCGTGTCGTTGTCGAGCACGTCGATGTTCACGTAGTCGCCGACGCGGACGGTGACCTCGTCCGGCGCGGCGTTCGGCGGCTGCAGCCGGTCCGGCGGCGGCACCGGCAGCACACGCACCTGTCCCGTGGCCGTGTCGTTGCCGTTGGAGGCCGTGTACTCCAGCAGCACCGGCTCGGACACCCGGCGGGTCTCGGTGATGCGCAGCGTCTGGTGCGCCAGCACGGCCACGCTGACCCCGGAGTCGTCCGGCACGTGCACGGACTGCACGACCAGCACGCCGCCCGCCGGGTCCGAGTCGTTCGCCAGCACGTCGACCAGGGTCGACCCGCCGGCCGGCAGCATCCCCGTGTCGGCCACGACCACGGGCGGGCCCGTCGCCTCGTCCGGGTCCTGCACGTCGACCCGGACCACGCCCGTGGTGGCCTCGGGGCCGTCGCTCACCTGGTAGAGGACGTCGTAGGACCCCGGCTCCTGGGCGAGGAACGTGAACGTGCCCGCGTCGTAGTTGCGCGTGATCTCGGCGGGCGCCGCGTCGTTCACCTTCGACAGACGCAGGTCGTCGCCGTTGGGGTCGGAGTCGTTCTTCAGCGGCTCGACCGTGAGGGGCTCCCCGGCCGTCGTGACCACGTGGTCGCCGACCGCCACCGGCGGTTCGTTGCCGTCGCCGAGCACCTGGACCTGCAGCTCGCCCTCGATCACCTCGCCCCGGCCGTCCCCCACGACCAGCGTGACGGTCTTGCGGCCCGTCGCGGAGCCGTTGTCGCGGAACTCGACCGTGCCGTCCGGGTAGGAGCGCACCTCGTCGCCCTCGACGGTGGGGTCCGCCGACGCGAGGTACACGTCGTCGCCGTCCGGGTCGCGGAAGTACGGGAGCACCTTGATCCGGGCCGACTTCCCCTGCTCGACCCGCAGCACGGGGTCGCCCGACTGCACGGGCGCCGCGTTCTCGTCCTCGGGCACCACCCTCAGGTCGACCGTCGCCCGGTCCGTGCCGCCGCGGCCGTCGGAGACCTCGTAGGTGAACGACGTCGCCCCGGACGCGTCGGCGGGGACCACGGCCTGCAGGGCCTTGCCGCCCAGCACCCGCTCGATCCGCACGCCGTCGGGCTGGTCGCCGACGAGCCTCGCGGTCATCACGTCGCCGTCGGCGTCCAGGTCGTTGGAGAGCACGTCCAGCACGGTGCTGCGGCCGGGACGCGTCCCGAACTCGTCGTCCTTCGCCGTCGGCGGGTCCTCCTTCTCGCGGTCCACGACCGTGTTGTCGACCAGCTCCGGCTTGGCGTCCTCGGCGTCCTCGTCCGAGCCCTCGGTCTGCTCGGGGAGCTTGATGTCCCAGTCGTCGACCTTCTCGTACTCGTCCAGCGCCATCCACAGCGTGCCCGCGGTGAGGTCGTTGAGGACGACGTTGTCGCGGTTGACCCGGTACTCGAGCCGGGTCTCGGAGTCGATGCCCTCGAGCACCTCGTCGACGTCGCGATCCGTACCCTCGCAGTCGCGCACGATCTGCCCCGAGCCGGACCAGGCCCCGTACAGGCAGCCGCCGAGCTGCACCGGCGAGGCCGGCGAGCCGGAGGCCTGGCGCTGCGTCGGCGTCCCACCGCCCAGCGGCTGCAGCACCAGGGCCGACGGCGTCGCGTACGCGACGGAGTCCGCCGGAGCCCCCGGGAGCTGGAGCCGCGCCTCCTGGGCATCCGGCACCTCGACCATCTCGCCGCCCGGCAGCCGGAGCTCTCCCGCGCTCCGGTTCAGCACGACGAGGTCGTCCCCCACCGTCGTGAGCAGGACGTCGTCGCCCTCGGAGAGCATGCCCAGCTCGGTCGTCGTCGGCTCCGCGCCCGGCTCGACGGTCCACAGGACGTCGCGGCCCGGCACCACCGCGTAGGTCGTCCCCGACTCGGAGACCACAACCTGTGCCGCGCCGTCGAGCTCCGCCGTCGGCTTCGTCGTCTTCGTGTCGAGGGCCGGCAGCTGCTCCGTCCTCGTCACCCACAGCGCACCCGACTCGTCGTCGACGACCGCGACGTTGCCCCCGCCCAGGGAGACCTCGGCGTCCGGCGGCAGCGGCGTCGTGGAGCCGAACTTCAGCCGGGAGACGTCGACGAGGTTGGCCGCGCTGCTGCCCTCGTCCCCCACGAGCACCTGGCTCGCCTGCTGGTCGACGTCGAACGCCGTGCTGCCGGCCAGCAGGACGCCGTCGAGCGCCTGGGCCTCCGTGTTGAACCGCCCGATCTTCCCCGAGGCCTGGTTCGTCACCCAGACGCCCGAGTCGTCGAGGTCCACGTCGGCCGTGGCCTCCCCGTCGTACAGCACGGCGGCGACGGCGACGCCTGCGGTCAACGAGAGCACGACCGTCGTCGAGACGGTGGTGCGACGGTCGGTGCGCAGTCGGGCGAACAGGCCCAAGACTCCCCCAGGAGCATCGATCGACGACGACCCCGCGGCGCAGGCGCAGGACCCGGACACCGGTCAGCAAGGTCAGGACGCACGCCAGGGTGCCAGATTTCGCCCACCCCGGGCAACGGATCCCGGCGTGCGGGCATGGGGTGCGCTCCCCACGATCGGGCCACCCGTCAGCGGGCGAGACGCTCCACGACCGAGCCGTACAGGCGCGGGAGCCGGGCGGCCGCCGGCACCACCCCCCGCCGCCACGGCGACGCGGCTGCGGCGACCAGGCCCGTGGTGAGGAGGCGGTAGTCCCGGGTGACGCGCGTCCACGAGCGCTCGTACGCGGCCGGGTCGTCGAGATGGGCGACGGCGGCACGCGCCTGCGCCAGGCCGACGCGCAGTCCCTCGCCCGTGAGCGCGTCGACGTAGCCGGAGGCGTCGCCCACCAGGCGCACCCGGCCGGCCGTGCGGGCCACGGACCGCACCCGCAACGGCCCGGCCCCGCGCACCGGCCCGGCCGGCTCGGCCCCCGCGAGCCTCTCGACCAGCCGCGGCAGGGTCGCGAGCTCCGCGTCGAAGTCGACGCCCGCCGGGCCGATCAGGGCGACCCCGACCAGGTGCTCCTCGACCGGCGTCACGTACGCCTCCGCCCGCGGACCCCAGTGGACCTCGACGAGGTCGGTCCAGGGCGCCACCCGGTAGTGCCGCCGTAGCCCGAAGCGGCGCGCGCCGAGGGGGTCGCGCGCCCCCGGGCGTCCCCGGGGCGCCCCCTCCAGGCCCGCCTCCCGGCGCACCCGCGAGTGCAGCCCGTCGCAGCCCAGGAGCCAGCGCGCCCGCACGCCGCCCGCGACCACCCGGTCCGCGTGCTGCTCGATCGTCGTCACGCGACGCGGCAGGAGCACCGCGCCGGCGTCCCGGGCGGCGTCCCGCAGCGCCGCGTGCAACGTCGTGCGGCGCACGCCCCGGCCGGGCCCCGACGCGAACCGGTGCACGGCCGCGACGCCGCCCTGCTGGTAGGAGATGCCTGCCAGGTCGTGGCCGGGCGGGTCGACGCCGAGGGCGTGCACTGCCACGAGCGTGCCGGGCATGAGGCCCTCGCCGCAGGCCTTGTCGACCGGCGCCTCCCGCGGCTCGACGACGACCACGTCCAACCCCGCCCGGCGCGCCTCGATCGCCGCCGCCAGCCCCACCGGACCGCCGCCCGCCACCAGGACGTCGGTGTCGAGCCCGCGGGCGGGGCGGGGCGTCACGCCGCTCCGGCCCGCAGCGCGCGCTCCTCGGCGGGGATGCGGAACCCGAGCAGCAGCCACGCGTTCAGGATAGTGAAGGCCAGCGCCGTCACCCACGCCGTGTGCACCAGCGGCAGCGCGACTCCCTCGACCGCCACGGCCACGTAGTTGGGGTGGGCCAGCCAGCGGTAGGGGCCGCGGTGCACCAGCGGCAGCCCGGGCACCACGATCACGCGCGTGTTCCACCGCTCCCCCAGCGTCGCGATGCACCACCATCGCAGGCCCTGGCTCGCGAGGACCAGCACGACCATGGGCCACCCCAGCCACGGCAGGAAGGGCCGGTCGGCGACCACGACCTCGACGAGGCACGCCACCAGCAGGCCGGTGTGGAGCGCGACCATCGCCGGGAAGTGCCCGCGACCGGACTCGACGCCCCCGCGCGCGAACGACCAGCGGGCGTGGCGCGCCGAGACCACGAGCTCGGCCAGCCGCTCCAGGCCGGTCGCGAGCACCAGCGCGGCGTAGAGGGCGACGCTCATGCCGCCCCCGCGGCCGGCGCCCGCAGCATCACCAGCTCGACCGCCACGCCGGGCCCGAACGCCATGAGCACGGCCCAGCCGCCCGGCGGCGGCGCGCCGGCGTCGAGGGTCGCCGCGAGCACGTGCAGCACGGACGACGACGACAGGTTGCCCTCGGCCGCCAGGGTCGCGCGGGTGCGGGCCAGCGCCGCCTCGGGCAGGTCGAGGGCGTCGCGCACGGCGTCGACGATCTTCGGGCCGCCGGCGTGCACCACCCAGGTGCCGACGTCGCCCGGATCCAGGCCGTGCGCCGCCAGCAGGTCCTTGACGTCGCCCGCGAGGTGCGCCCGCAGCAGCTGCGGCAGCTCCGCCGACAGCACGATGCCGAACCCGGTGTCCCGGACCTCCCACCCCAGGAGCCGCTCGGTGCCGGCGTAGAGCCGGCTGCGGGCGTCCACCACCCGCGGCGCGGGGCGCGGGCCGCGGGGTGCGACCTCGTCGCCGGCGACGACCACCGCGCTCGCCCCGTCCCCGAAGAGGCCCGACGAGAGCAGGTTCGCGGTCGAGCCGTCGTCGCGCTGCAGCGTGAGCGAGCACAGCTCGACGGAGACCAGCAGCGCCACCTGGCCCGGGTGGCCCGCGAGGTACTCGTGCAGGTGCGCCAGCCCGGCGGCGCCCCCCGCGCAGCCGAGCCCGAAGGAGGGCACCCGGCGCACGTCCGGCCGCAGCCCCAGACGGCCCACCAGCCCGGCGTCGACCGACGGCGCGCCCACGCCCGTCACCGACGTGAAGAACAGCAGGTCGACGTCGCCCGGGTCCATGCCCGCGGCCGCGAGCGCCTCCCGGCACGCCCGTTCGGCCAGCGCCGTCCCCTCGCGCGCGAACACGGCGTTGGCCTCCGCGAACCCGAACGGCCGCTCGTAGTCGGCGAGCGGGAGCGCGAGGTGCCGGGTGCGCACCCCGGCCGCGGCGTGCAGCCGGCGGGCCAGCTCGCGCCGCGGCCCGGCGGCGGTCAGCAGCGGGGCCACCGTCTCGGCGATCCGCCCCTGCGCGTGCGCGGGACCGGGCAGGACGGGGGCGACGGCGAGGACGCGCGACATGCTTCGCATCGTGGCACCGGGGCCGTTCCCCCGCGCGGGGTGCGGTGGCGGGCGAGGCGCCACCCGGCAGGGCCGGGCGGTCCGGCGTAGGTTGCCCCCGTGAGCGCGACGGGGACGACGCGGGTCACGCCCGCGGCGCGGGCGCGCGGCCTGCTGCTCGCGACGCACCCGGCCCCCGCGGCGGTGGTCACGGGGCTGGCCCTGGTGTTCGCCGTCGGCGTCGACCTCCCCGCGGGACGCGCCCTGCTCGTCACGGCGGCCGTGGCCGCGGGCCAGCTGTCGGTGGGGTGGAGCAACGACTGGCTGGACGCTGCGCGCGACCGCAGCGTCGGACGCGCGGACAAGCCGACCGTGACCGGCGCCGTCGCGCCCCGCTCGCTCCGGTCGGCGGCGCTCACGGCCCTGGCCGCGTGCGTCGTCCTGTCCTTCGCGACGGGGCTCGTGCCGGGGGTGCTGCACGTCGCCGCGGTCGGCAGCGCCTGGTCCTACAACGCGCGGCTCAAGTCGACCCCGCTGTCGTGGCTGCCCTACGCGGTGAGCTTCGGCCTGCTGCCCGCGTTCGTCGTGGCCGCGGCGGGCGACGGTCGCGCCGTCGCCGGCTGGACGGTCGGGGCGGCCGCGCTGCTCGGCGTCGGCGCCCACCTCGCCAACGTGCTCCCCGACCTCGAGGACGACGCCGCCACCGGGGTGCGCGGGCTGCCGCACCGCCTGGGGCGCCGGGGGACGAGCCTGCTGGCGCCCCTGGTCCTCGCCGCCGGCAGCGTGGTGATCCTCCTCGGGCCGCCGGGCCCGGCCACCGTAGCGTCGGTGACTCTCGCCGGCGGCGCCGTCGTGCTGGCGGCCGTCGCCGGGACCGTGGGGCTCGCGCGGCCGCGCAGCCGCGCGCCGTTCCTGCTCAGCCTGGCCGTGGCCGTGCTGTGCGTCGCGCAGCTCGTCCTCGCGGCCGACGACGTGGCGCTCCCGGGCTGACCCGCCCGCGGCGCTGCCCGGGTCGCAGCCGGGGCCACGGCACGGGCTGTGGACGGCGCTCCCCGCGCCCGGGCACCGGCACATAGCATCCGCACGTGCCCCCGATCCTCCAGCGAGCGCGTGCCGAGGTCGCGCCCCACCGCCGCGCGGTGGCGTGGGCGGCCGCCCTCGCCGCGGTCTGGGCGGTGTGGGCGAGCGGGCCCGGCTGGGCGACGCCGGCCCTCGTCGTCGCGGCGGGGGCGGGCGCCGCGCTGGGGGTGATCGACGCCCGGACGCACCGGCTGCCGGACGCCCTCACCTACCCGATGACGGCGGTCGTCGCCGCGCTGCTCGCCCTCGCGGCCCTCGCCGGCGGCACGTGGGACGCGGCGATGCGGGCGCTCCTCGGCGGCCTCCTGCTCGGCGGGGCATACCTGCTGCTGCACCTCGTCCACCGCTCGGGGATGGGGCGCGGCGACGTCAAGCTCGCGGCGCTCCTCGGCCTCGTGACCGCCTGGTTCGGCTGGTCGTCGCTCGTCGCCGCCGCGGTGCTCCCGATCCTGCTCGGCGGGTCGGTGGCGATCGTCCTCATGGCCTCCCGGCGGGCGTCGCGCGGGACGGCGCTGGCGTTCGGCCCGTACCTGCTCGCCGGCGCGGCGGTCGCGCTGACGCTCGCGCGGCTGGCCACCGCCTGACACGCCGGCGCCCGGTCATGCCGTGCGGTCGGCCAACGCCTCCGCGAGGTCCCCGAGCGCCTGCTTCACCGGACCGTCGGGCAGCGGCGCCAGCTCGGCGGCGGCCTCGCGGGCCCACCGGCCGGCGAGGGCGCGGGTCTCGGCGAGCACGTCGTGCGCCCGCAGCTCCGCGACGACGGCGGCGAGCGCGTCGTCGCCGTCGAGGTCGCCGTCGAGCCGGGTGACGAGAGCCGCGTCCGCCGCGGAGGCCTCGCCCCGCGCGACCCGCTGACGCAGCAGCAGCACCGGCATCGTCGGCACGTGCTCGCGCAGGTCGGTGCCGGGCGTCTTGCCGGACTCGTCGCCGGAGGACGCGATGTCCAGCACGTCGTCGGCGAGCTGGAACGCGACGCCCACCTTCTCCCCGTACGCCGCCACGGCCTCGACGACCGCCGGCTCGCAGCCGCCGAACATCGCGCCGAGGCGCGCCGACGTCGCGAGCAGCGACGCCGTCTTGTCGCTGAGCACCTGCAGGTAGTGCTGCACCGGGTCGTCCTCGGGCCCGGGGCCCATCGTCTCGTGCAGCTGGCCGAGGCACATGCGCTCGAACGTGCGCGACTGCAGCACGACCGCCTCGGGGCCGAGGCCCGCGACGAGCGCGGACGCCCGGGCGAACAGGAGGTCGCCCACGAGGATCGCGACCGAGTTGCCCCACACGGTGTGCGCGGCGGGCGCCCCGCGGCGCACCGGCGCGGAGTCCATGACGTCGTCGTGGTACAGCGACGCGACCTGCGTGAGCTCCACGACGACCGCCGCGTCCACGAGCTCCGGGCGGGTCCCGTCGCCCAGCTCGCCCGCGAGCAGGGTGAGCAGCGGGCGGAACCTCTTGCCGCCGGCCGCGACGAGGTGCCGCGACGCGTCGTCGGCCAGGGCGTCCGCCGAGGCCACGGCGTCGTCGAGCGCCGCGTCCACCCGCGTCATGCGCTCGGCGAGCCGGTCGGCGAGCGCCGGGTCGGACAGCGGGATCGCCGGCGGCGCCGGGGGCGGCGTGGGCCCGGGCCGGGGGGCCGAGGCGGAAGGAGCGCGAGTCACTGTCCGAACCTATCCGGCCGGGACGCCGAACACCGCACCGAGACGGCCCTCGGCCGCGTCGGGTCGCTCACGCCCGCCGGGCCCGCTCCCACCGCCGCGGCGCCCCGCGCTCACGGCCGGAACTGCGCCGCCTGGCCGACGAGGTCCAGCGCGCCCGCCGGGAGGACGCCGAGGAGCAGCACGCCCACCGCGCACACCGCGATCGCGAACGCCGCGGGCCCGCGCGAGCCGACCACCGTCACGACCGTCCGCGACACCAGCGTGCGCGTCGCCGCACCCGTCACCGTGGCGGTGTCACCGCCGCCGGCGCCGTCCGCGCCCGGCTCGTCGCCCCCCGCCGTCCCGGACGAGGCCGCGCCCGCCGGCGCCGCGCGCCGGTCCCCGCCGGGCGGCGGGGTGAGCACCATGAGCACGATGACCCGGACGTAGAAGAACACGGAGACGGCGGACGCGAGCACGCCGAGCAGCGCGAGCGGCCACGCCCCCGCCTCGACCGCGGCCGAGAAGACGCCGAACTTCGCCACGAAGCCGGCCGTGAGCGGGATCCCCGCCATCGACAGGAGGAACAGCGAGAACGCCGCGGTGAGCCACGGGGCCTGGCGGCCCAGGCCCGCCCACTGCGCCAGCCGCGTGGCCTCCCCCAGCACCACGCCGTCGTCGGGGACCGGCCCGCCGGCCGTCCTGCCTGCGGCGTCGTCGTCGCCCGACACCGTGCGCTCGCGCACCAGCGTGACGACCGCGAACGCGCCGACCGACGCGAGCCCGTACGCGAGCAGGTAGAAGAGCACGGCCCGCGAGCCGGCCTCGTCCATCCCGACGACGCCGACCAGGAGGAACCCGGCGTGCGCGATCGCGGAGTACGCGAGCAGGCGCTTGACGTCGGTCTGCACGGCGCCGACGACGGTGCCGACGAGCATCGTGAGGATGGCGACCGCCCAGAGCGCGACCTCGACGTCGTGCCGGACCGCGGGGTTCAGGCCGTTCGCCAGCGTGAACAGCACGCGGACCAGCGCGCCCATCGCGGCGGCCTTGGTGCACGCCGCCATGAAGCCCGTGATCGGCGTGGGCGCGCCCTGGTACACGTCGGGGGTCCAGGCGTGCAGCGGCGCGGCGCCGATCTTGAACAGCAGCCCGCTGAGCACCAGCAGCAGCCCGACCACGACCAGGGCCGTCATCGACCCCAGCGGCGAGACGGACGGGTCCGCGAGCACCTGGACCACGCCCTGCAGGCGCACGGTCCCGGCGAAGCCGTAGACGAGCGCGATGCCGAAGGCGAACAGCGCGGACGCGAACGCGCCCAGCACGAAGTACTTGAACGCGGCCTCCTGGCTGAGCAGACGGCGGCGCCGCGCCGTCGCGCACAGCACGTACAGCGGCAGCGACAGCACCTCGAGCGCGACGAACATGACGATGAGGTCGTCGGTGGCCGGGAAGAGCAGCATGCCGCCGGTCGAGAACAGCAGCAGCGGGTAGATCTCGGTCTGCTGGAGGCCCGCGCGACGCGTCTCGTCCTCGTACGCCGTGCCCGGCACGGCCGCCGCGGCCGGGGCGAACGCGTCCTGGCCGGTCGTGGTGCGCTCCGCGACGACGAGCACCCCCAGCAGCGCGCACACCCCGATCACGGCCTGCACGCCCAGGCCGAACGGCGTCAGCAGGTACGACCCGCCGACCACGGACACCGCGTTCTCCTGCACCCGGTCCCACAGGAGCCCGACCGCCACGAGCGAGCCCGCGAGCGCCGCCAGGGTGAGGGCGAGCTGCGTCGTGCGCCGCGCCCGGGCGGGGACGAACGCCTCCAGGAGGACGCCGAGCACGCCCGCCGCCAGCACGATCAGCACCGGCGAGACGGCGGCCCAGTCGATGGGCGGGGCGACGAAGTCGTTCACAGCTGGCTCCCCTCGGTGACGGCGTCCTGGGCCGACGGCTGGATCACGGGCGGCGGGTCCGTCTCGCCGACCTGCTCGACCGCGACCTCCCCGGGTGCCCGCACGTAGTCGAGCACCGGGCCGGGCACGAGGCCGAGCACGAGCAGAGCCCCGACGAGCACGCCGGCCACGGTCCGCTCGCGGCCGTCGAGGTCGCGCGCGGACGCGAGCTCGGGCGTCGTCTCCCCCGTGAACATGCGCTGGTAGGTGAGCAGCACGTACACGGCGGCCAGCACGACGGCGGGCACGGCCACGAGCACGGCGGCGGGCCAGCGGGCGTACGACCCGAGGAACACCATGATCTCGGAGACGAACGTCGCCAGGCCGGGCAGCGCGGCCGCGGACAGGCCTGCCACGAGGAAGGTGCCGCCCAGGATCGGCGCCACCCGGCGCAGGCCGCCGTAGTCGCCGATGAGCTGGCTCTGGCGCGGGTGCCGCGCGATCGCGAACCCGGCGATCAGGAACAGCGCCCCGGTGGAGATGCCGTGGTTGAGCATCATGAGCCCGGAGCCGGCGGTGCCCAGCGACGTGAACGTGAAGATGCCCAGGATGATGAACCCGAAGTGCGACACCGACGTGTAGCCGATGAGCCGGAGCAGGTCGCTCTGGCCGATCGCGA
Organism: Isoptericola sp. NPDC057391; assembly: GCF_042668085.1. NCBI lineage: Bacteria > Bacillati > Actinomycetota > Actinomycetes > Micrococcales > Promicromonosporaceae > Isoptericola > Isoptericola sp. NPDC057391. Next base: position 21,556 of record NZ_JBHVBO010000024.1, read on the forward strand.
GGATCGCGCCGTACAGGATCGAGATCACCGCGAGCACGATGACGAACGGCGCCGCCCAGCGGCTCGCCGCGGGGAACAGCGGCAGGCACAGGGTGAGCATCCCGAAGGTGCCCACCTTGTCGAGCACGCAGATCAGCAGCGTCGAGGTGCCGGCCGTCGAGTGCTGCGTGACGTCGGGCAGCCACGAGTGCACGGGAAACATCGGCGCCTTGATCGCGAACGCGAGGAAGAACGCGCAGAACATGAGCTTCTCGGCCGTCGGGTCGAGCGTCAGCCCCGTGAGGTTGTCGGTGAGGAAGGCCTGCGGACCGCGGTCCGCGGCCGGCACCTGCAGGTAGAGCGCGATGACGCCCACCAGCATGACCAGGCCGCCGGCCAGCGAGAACAGCAGGAACTTCACCGCGGCGTACCGGCGCTGCGGCCCCTGGCCGAACCCGCCGATGAGGAAGTACGCGGGGATCAGCATGGCCTCGAACACGACGTAGAAGAGGAACACGTCCCGGGCGACGAAGACCGTCACCATGAACGCCTCGAGCAGCAGCACGGTGGCGAGGTAGCGGCGCAGCCGCACGTGGTCGCCGCCCTGCTCGCGCCAGGCGGCGAGGATCACCAGCGGCACCAGACCCACCGACAGCGCGACGAGGAGCAGGCCCACGCCGTCGACGCCGACGGCGTAGCTGGCCCCGATCGCCGGGATCCAGGAGTGCGTCTCGGTGAGCTGGTGGGTCCCCGCGTCGCCGGTGTCGAAGGCCGCGAAGGCCCCGACCAGCAGGAGCACCTCCACCAGCGCGCCGACGAGGGCGACCGTACGGGCGGCGCCCGCCCCGAACCTGCCCCCGGTGACCGGGCCGGCGGCCGGGCGGCCCCGGCCCACGCCCGTGAGGGCCGTCGCGGCCGCGGCCACCAGCGGCCACACGATGAGGACCGTGAGCCAGGGGAACCCTGTGGACATCGTCATCCCTTCGTTCACGTCCGGATCAGCTCGCCAGCGCCCAGACGACAAGCCCGACGACGCCGAGGCCGCCGAGCATCGTCGCCGCGTACGAGCGCACGTAGCCGTTCTGCAGCCGCCGCAGCCGGGCGCCGAGGCGCCCGATGCCGCCCGCCAGGCCCAGCCAGCCGCCGTCGACCGCGGTGCGGTCCGAGTAGACGAGCGCCCGGGTGAGGTACTGCCCCGGCCGCATCACCAGCGACTCGTTGACGGCGTCCTGGTACAGGTCGACGCGCGCCGCCCGCACGACGGCGGGCGCCGCCGGCGGCTCGACCGGCACGGCCGCCATCGCGTACTGCCGGAACGCGAGGAACGCGCCGAGCAGCACGAGCACGAGCGTGAGCGTCATGAGCAGCCATACCGGCAGCACCGGCTCGTGGTGCTCCGCGTGCCCGGTGACCGGCTCCAGCCAGGTGACGAACCGGTCGCCCAGCGCCAGGAGCCCGCCGAGGAGCACCGACCCCGCTGCGAGGATGATCATCGGCCAGGTCATGAGGCGCGGGGCCTCGTGCGGGTGCCGCTCCACCGTGTGGTCCGCGCCGTCGGTGCTCCACCGCCGGCGTCCCGCGAAGGTCATGAAGAACAGCCGCGACATGTAGTAGGCCGTGATCCCGGCGCCGAGCAGCGCCGCCAGGCCGAAGACCCACGGCCGCCAGCCCTCGCCCACGAACGCGGCCTCGATGATCTTGTCCTTCGACCAGAACCCGGAGAACGGCGGCACGCCCAGGATGGCGAGCCAGCCCAGGCCCATCGTGATCGCCGTGACCGGCAGCAGCCGGGCGAGACCGCCGAAGCGGCGCATGTTCACGTCGTCGTCCATCGCGTGCATCACGGACCCGGCGCCGAGGAACAGCCCCGCCTTGAAGAAGCCGTGCGTGAGCAGGTGGAAGATCGCGAACGCGTACCCGACCGGCCCCAGGCCAGCGGCGAGCATCATGTAGCCGATCTGCGACATCGTCGACGCCGCGAGCGCCTTCTTGATGTCGTCCTTGGCGGTACCGACGATCGCCCCGAACAGGAGGGTCAGCGCGCCGACGATCGCGACGACGAGCTGCGCGTCCGGCGCGGCCTCGAGGATCGGGCCCGAGCGCACCAGCAGGTACACGCCCGCGGTCACCATCGTGGCCGCGTGGATGAGCGCGGACACCGGCGTCGGGCCCGCCATCGCGTCCCCGAGCCAGGCCTGCAGCGGCAGCTGCGCCGACTTGCCGCACGCCGCCAGCAGGAGCATGAGGCCGATCGCCGTCATCATGCCCTGACCGGCCGCCGTCGCGCCCTCGCCGGCCGCCGGCAGCACGGTGGCGAAGTCGACCGCCCCGAACGTCGCGAGCAGGAGCATCATCGCGACGATGAGCCCCATGTCGCCGACGCGGTTCATGACGAACGCCTTCTTGCCCGCGACCGCGTTCTCCCGCTTGCCGTCCCAGAACCCGATGAGCAGGAACGACGCCAGGCCCACGCCCTCCCAGCCGACGAAGAGCAGCAGGTAGGAGTCCGCGAGCACCAGCAGCAGCATCGCCGCGACGAACAGGTTGAGGTACCCGAAGAACCGGCGACGGTCGACGTCGTGGTCCATGTAGGCCACCGAGTACACGTGGATCAGCGTGCCGACGAACGTCACGAGCATCACGAACGTCATCGACAGCGGGTCCACCTGGAACCCGAGGTCCACGTGCAGGGCGCCCGCGTCGATCCAGGTGCCCACGGTGTGGGTGCCCACCCGCTCCTCTGCGGGGGTGCCGAGCATGTCGAGCAGCATCACCAGCCCGACGACGAACGTCGCCGCGCTGGCCAGCACGCCCAGCCAGTGCCCCCACCGGTCGGTGCGCCGGCCGGCGACCAGCAGCACGAGGGCGCCGATCATCGGCGTCGCGACCAGCCAGGGGGCGAGGGAGAGAGTCTGCATCGTCGTCTGCGTGTCCACAGGTCGCCTCTCAGCTGTGCAGCAGGTTGACGTCGTCGACCGAGGCCGACCGGCGGGAACGGAAGATCGTGATGATGATGGCGAGCCCCACCACGACCTCGGCCGCGGCGACCACCATGACGAAGAACGCGAGCACCTGGCCCGTCACGTCGCCGTGGATGCGCGCGAACGTCACGAACGCGAGGTTGGTGGCGTTGAGCATCAGCTCCACGCCCATGAACACCACGATGGCGTTGCGCCGCAGCAGCACCGTCGTCGCACCGATCGCGAACAGGATCGCGGCCAGCCCCAGGTAGTTCGTGATCTCCATCAGCGCACCTCCCCGTCCTCGTCGTCGGTGGTCCCGTCCGGCGCGTCGGGCTCGGCCTCGGTGGTCCGTCCGGACGACGGCCCCACGCCGATGAGGCGCGAGTCGTCGCGCGCGACGAGCGTCTCCTCCTCGGCGAGCACCGCCGTGGCCGACCGCTCCTGCCCCCGGATGCGCAGCACGCGCGGCACGGAGTGCGGCAGCGGCTCGCCGTCAGGGCCGAGCGCCGGCGTGTCCATGGCGTTGTTCTGCGCGTAGACGCCGGGCGCGGGCAGCGGCGTGAGCGTGCGGCCCTCCGGCAGGGCGGCCACCCGCGCGGCCGCAAGGACGCGCTGGGTGGGGCGCACGCTGAGCCGGCGGCGGTGCGTGAGCACGAGGCCGGCGAGCGCGGCGGTGACCAGCAGGACGCCGACGACCTCCATCGCGAGGACGTAGTCGCCCAGCAGCACGCGCGCCAGGGCCACCGGGTTGGTGAGCTCCGCGGTCGCCGCGAGCCCGACGGCGGGCGGGAACGCGGCCTGCGCGATCACGCCGAGCAGCACCACGACCAGCCCGAGGCCGAGCAGCACGCCCAGCCAGCGCTGGCCCTTGATGGTCTCGGTCAGCGAGTCGGCGGAGTCGACGCCCACGAGCATCAGCACGAACAGGAAGAGCATCATCACGGCACCCGTGTAGACGACCACCTGCACGACGCCGAGGAACGGCGCCTCCTGCGCCACGTAGAGGATGGCCAGGCCGACCATCACGAACATCACGCACACCGCGGCGTGCACCGCCTTGCGGGCGAACAGCAGCCCGAGGGCGGCGAGCACCATGAGCGGCGCGAGCACCCAGAACAGCGCGGCCTCCGCGCCCGACGCGGTCACGGCCGGCCGTCCGTCAGGTCGGGGGTGGGCAGCGTCGCCACGTGCCCGCCCTCCGCGGCCTGCCGGGTCGCGACGGCGGCCTTGGTGGCGCTGCCGCGCAGCCGGTGCCGGCGCGGGGTGGGGGGCGGCGCGTCCCCGTGCGCCACCCGGGCGGCGGCGTCCAGGGTCGGGTCGTCCGGCCGGTGCTCGCGCACCCAGTCGACCTGCTGCTCCGTCGGGCCGGTGACGTCGCCGCGGTAGTACTCGGTGTCCGTGGTCCCCTCGATCATCGGGTGCGGTGCGGCGAGCATCCCCTCGGCGAGCGGGGCGAGCAGGTCCTGCTTCTCGTAGATCATCCCGGCGCGGTCGGGGCCCGCGAGCTCGTAGTCGTTCGTCATCGTGAGCGCCCGGGTGGGGCATGCCTCGATGCACAGCCCGCAGAAGATGCAGCGCAGGTAGTTGATCTGGTAGACGCGGCCGTACCGCTCGCCGGGCGACAGGTGCGCCCCGTCGGGCAGCTCGGCGTTGTCCGCGCCCTCCACGTAGATCGCGTCCGCGGGGCACGCCCACGCGCACAGCTCGCAGCCGATGCACTTCTCCAGCCCGTCCGCGTAGCGGTTGAGCTGGTGGCGCCCGTGGTACCGGCGCTGCGGCGGCGTCTTGGTGCGCGGGTACTGCTCCGTCACCGTGGGCCGGAACATCGACGAGAACGTCACGCCGAACCCGGCCACCGGGGCGAACAGCTCTCCCAGGGGCCCCTTGGACGGGCGCAGCGGCTCGTACGGCTGGTCGGTCATCGCGTCTCCTCGGATCGGTCGACGGCGGGGTCGGGGGCGGCGGGCGCGCCCGGGACGTCGGCGGCCTGCATGACGTGCCGGCGCGCGCGGGGCGACGGCGGCAGGGCCTGCCCGGGCAGCGGCGGCACGGGGAACCCGTCGGCGAAGGCGTCGAAGTCCCGGCGCGCGTCCCCCGGTGGCCCGGAGGCGTCGGCCTTCGCCTTCCGGTCCGGCCAGAGCCACAGGAGGCCGATGACGACCACCGCCGCGACGGCGACCCCGGTGATGAGCTGGGTGCGGGTGACGCCCGCGAGGCCGAGGTACTGGAACACGCTGAGCACCACGACCCACGCCAGCGCGACCGGGATGAGCACCTTCCACCCGAACGACATGAACTGGTCGTAGCGCAGGCGCAGCAGCGTGCCGCGCACCCAGACGAACACGAACATGACCAGCCAGAGCTTGACCAGGAACCACAGCACCGGCCACCAGCCGGTGTTGAACATCCCGTCGTTGATCGCCGACAGCGGCCACGGGGCCCGCCAACCACCGAGGAACAGCGTGGTCGCGACCGCGGAGACGTTGAGCATGTTGATGTACTCCGCCAGGAAGAACCAGGCGAACTTCATCGAGCTGTACTCGGTCATGTAGCCGGAGACGAGCTCGCCCTCGGCCTCCGGCAGGTCGAACGGGAGCCGGTTGGTCTCGCCGATCATCGAGATGACGTAGACGACGAACGCGGGAAGCAGCGGCAGGAACCACCAGATGCTCGTCTGCGACGCCACGATCTGGGAGGTCGACATCGAGCCGGCCATGATGAACACGCTGACCAGCGAGAGCCCCATCGCGAGCTCGTACGAGATCACCTGGGCCGTGGACCGCACCGCGCCGAGCAGGGGGTAGGTGGACCCCGACGACCAGCCGCCGAGCACGATCCCGTACACGCCCATCGACGCGCAGGCCAGCACGTACAGGACCGCCACCGGGAAGTCGGTGAGCTGCGCGGGCGTCGTGTAGTCGGTGAACGGGATCGTCACCTCGGGGCCGAACGGGATGACTGCGAACACCAGCAGCGCGCAGAACACCGAGATCATCGGCGCCAGCAGGTACACGATCCGGTCCGCCCGGGTGACGTTCACGTCCTCCTTGAGCAGCAGCTTCATCGCGTCCGCGAGCGACTGCAGCAGGCCGAACGGCCCGTGCCAGTTGGGGCCGGGGCGCACCTGCATGCGCGCCACGACCTTCCGCTCGAACCAGATGGCGAAGAGCACGCTGGTCAGCAGGAAGACGACGATGAGCACCGCCTTGATCAGCGACACCCACAGCCAGTCGTTGCTGAAGTCGGACGCGACCCCCGGGATCATGCGGCCCCTCCCTGTGCCTTCTCGTCGGTCGAGCCTGGGACCCCGCCCGCGGCGACCGGCTCCGGCGGGCCGATCCGCACGAGGTCGCCCGGCGCGGCGCCGAGCTCGTCGTGCACCCGGCACCCGCGCGACGCGAGCGGCAGCCACACGACGTGGTCGACCATCTCCGTGATGGCGACGGGCACCGTCACCGCGCCGCGGTCGGTGGACACGGTCACCCGGTCGCCGTCGTACACGTCGACCGCGGCCGCCGTGGCCGCGGACATCCGCGCGACGGGCCGCTTGGCCGTGCCGGCGAGGAACTGCTCGCCGTCCTGGAGGGCACCGTCGTCGAGCAGCAGGTGCCAGCTCGCCAGCACGGCGGACCCGGCCGGCACCGCCGGCGGCTCGACCGGCTCGGACCGCGGGGCCGGCACGCGGGCGCCGCCCCACGCGGGCAGGGCGGCGATCGCACGGTGCGCGTCGAGCGGGGTGGCCGCGCCGAGCGCGACGCCGGCCTGGGCGGCGAGCGCGTCGAGCACCCGGTGGTCGGGCAGCGCGGCCGACTCCAGCGCCTGGCCGAACGCGCGGACACGGCCCTCCCAGTTCCAGTACGACCCCGCCCTCTCGCCGGGAGGAGCAACAGGAAGCACGACGTCCGCCAGCTCGGTCACCTCCGAGCGCCGGACCTCGAGCGAGACGACGAAGCCCGCGGCCCCGAGGGCACGCCTGGCGTGCGCCGGGTCGGGCAGGTCGGCGAGCTCGACGCCGCCGACGAGGGCGCCGCCGAGCTGGCCGACCGAGAGGGCGTCGAGGATCTCCGCGACGTCACGCCCCGGCGCTGCGGGCAGGGCGTCGGCGTCGACGCCCCACGCCGCGGCCACCTCGGCGCGGGCCGCGGGGTCGGTGAGCGGGCGACCGCCGGGCAGCAGCCCGGGCAGCAGGCCCGCCTCGACGCCGCCGCGCTCCCCCGCGCGGCGCGGGATCCAGGCGACGCGGGCGCCGGTGGCCTCCGCGAGCCTCAGCACGGCCCCGTAGGCGCCGGGCGCCGACGCGAGCCGCTCACCCACGAGGATCAGCGCGCCGTCGGCCGCGAGGCCGTCGGCGACGGCGCCCAGCGTCTCCCCGGTCCGGCCCGTGTCGGAGTCGGCGGGCACCAGGCCGCCGCCGGCGCGGGTGGCGAGGATGCCCAGCCACTCCGCCTCGGTGCCGGGCGCGGCGGGCAGCAGCTCGCCGTCGAGCCGGGCGAGCCCACGGCTCGCGAACGGCGCGATCGACCACACCTTGGTGCCGTGCTTGCGCACCCCCTTGCGCAGCCGCAGGAAGGTGACGCCGGCCTCCTCCTCGGCCTCGAGCCCGGCGAGCAGCACGGTCGGGGCGGCCTCGACGTCGCCGAACGTCACGCCGACGCCGGTGCCCGCCACCGCGTGGCCCAGGAACGCCGTCTCCTCGGCCGAGCCCACGCGGACCCGCTGGTCGACGTCGTCCGTGCCGAGCACGGTCCGCGCGAACCGCGACCAGGCGAACGCGTCCTCGACGGTCAGCCGGCCCCCGGGCAGCACCCCGACCCCGCCCGCCGCACGGGCGGCGGCCAGGCCCTCGGCCGCGAGCTCGAACGCCTCCACCCACGACGCCGGCCGCAGCTCCCCGCGGGACACGACGGCGCCGTGCTCGTCGAGCACGCGGTCCCGCACCAGCGGGACGGTGAGCCGGTCGGGCGCCGCCTGCCACGTGAAGGCGAAGCGGTCCTTGTCGGTGATCCACTCCTCGTTGACCGCCGGGTCCTCCCCCGACAGCCGCCGCAGCACCACGCCGCGCCGGTGGTCCACCCGGATCGCGGAGCCGCACGAGTCGTGCTCGGAGATCCCCGGCGTCGACACCAGGTCGAAGGGCCGGGAGCGGAACCGGTAGGCCGCGCCCGTGAGCGCGCCCACCGGGCAGATCTGCACGGTGTTGCCGGAGAAGTACGACGCGAACGGCTGCCCGCCGGCGGTCGCGGCCGAGGCCCCGAACGTCTCCTCCGCCGGCTGGCCGGGCGGGGGCGTGAAGTCGAGCACGGTCTCGTCGAACCGGCCGATCTGCTGGTGCGCGCCGCGCTCCTGGAGCGCGATGAACGCGTCGCCCGCGATCTCGTCGCTGAACCGGGTGCAGCGCTGGCACAGCACGCAGCGCTCGCGATCCAGCAGGATCTCGGTCGACACCGCGATCGGCTTGGGGAACGTGCGCTTGACGTCCTCGAACCGGGTCTCCGCGCGCCCGTTGCTCATCGCCTGGTTCTGCAGGGGGCACTCGCCGCCCTTGTCGCACACCGGGCAGTCCAGCGGGTGGTTCATGAGCAGCAGCTCCATGACCCCGTGCTGCGCCTTGTCCGCGACCGGCGAGGTGCGCTGCGTCTTGACGACCATGCCCGGCGTGACCGTCATCGTGCACGAGGCCTGCGGCTTCGGCATGGGCCGCACGTTGCCCTCGCGGTCGGGCATCGCGACCTCGACCAGGCACTGCCGGCACGCGCCGGCAGGCTCGAGCAGCGGGTGGTCGCAGAACCGCGGGATCTGGATGCCTACCTGCTCGGCCGCGCGGATGATCAGCGTGCCCTTGGGCACCGTCACCTCGACCTCGTCGATGGTGAGCGTGACCGTCTCCACCGGGGGCGCGGCCGCGGTGGACTTGTCCGTGGTCGCCGTCATCAGTGACCTCCCGCCCCGGCGAGCGCCGGCGACTGCTTGGGGGTGTACGGGAACAGGGCGCTGGCGCGCGGGTCGAAGGGGCACCCGCGTGAGTCGATGTGCGCCTGGTACTCGTCGCGGAAGAGCTGGATGCTCGACGTCACCGGCGACGTCGCGCCGTCGCCGAGCGCGCAGAACGCGCGGCCGAGGATGTTGTCGCACAGGTCGAGCAGCAGGTCGACGTCGCGCTCCTCGCCCCGTCCCGCCTCGATGCGGTGCAGCACCTGCTTGAGCCAGTAGGTGCCCTCGCGGCAGGGCGTGCACTTGCCGCACGACTCGTGCGCGTAGAAGTCGGTCCACCGGCTGACGGCCCGGACGACGCACGTCGTCTCGTCGAAGAGCTGGAGCGCGCGGGTGCCGAGCATGGACCCGGCCGCGCCCACCGACTCGTAGTCGAGCGGGGTGTCGAGGTGGTCGGCCGTGAAGAGCGGCGTCGACGACCCGCCCGGCGTCCAGAACTTCAGCTCGTGCCCGGCGCGCATCCCGCCGGCGAGGTCGAGCAGCTCGCGCAGCGTGATCCCGAGCGGCGCCTCGTACTGGCCCGGCCGGGTCACGTGCCCCGACAGGGAGAACAGGCCGTGCCCCTGGGACTTCTCGGTGCCCATGCCGGCGAACCAGTCGGCCCCGCGGGCGACGATGCCCGGCACGGACGCGATCGACTCCACGTTGTTGACCACGGTGGGCCGCGCGTACAGGCCCGCGACGGCGGGGAACGGCGGCTTGAGCCGCGGCTGGCCGCGCTTGCCCTCGAGCGAGTCGAGCAGCGCCGTCTCCTCGCCGCAGATGTAGGCGCCGGCGCCCGCGTGCACGGTGACGTCCAGGTCGAAGCCGGAGCCGAGCACGTCCGTGCCGAGGAACCCGGCGTCGTACGCCTCCTGCACCGCCGCCATCAGCCGGCGGTACACGTGCAGCACCTCCCCGCGCACGTACACGAACGCGTGGTGGCAGCCGATCGCGTAGCTGGTGATCGCGATGCCCTCCACCAGGTGCTGCGGGCTCGCCAGCATCAGCGGGATGTCCTTGCAGGTGCCCGGCTCGGACTCGTCCGCGTTGACCACGAGGTAGCGCGGGCCGCCGTCCGGCGGGGGCAGGAAGCCCCACTTCATGCCGGTCGGGAACCCGGCGCCGCCGCGGCCGCGGAGCCCGGAGTCCTTGACCGTCTGCACGAGGTCGGCGGGCTCCATGGTCAGGGCCTTGCGCAGCCCGGCGTACCCGCCGGCGGCCTCGTACGACGCGAGCTTCCACGACCGGTCCGCGTCCCATGTGTCCGTGAGCACCGGCATGAGATCAGTCATCGCTGCCGCCCTTCTCCGGCTCGGGGTTCGCGTCGCCGCCCGACGGCGACCGGCCGGGGCTCTCGTCCCCCGGCGCGGCCGGCGTGCGCTCCGCGCTGGACTGCGCCGTCCCCGTCTCGGGCGGGACGTCGCCGGTCGCACCGGTCGAGGCCTCCTGCCGCGCGGGCTCGGCCGTCGCCTCCCCGCCGTCGACGGCGGCCGCCGCGCGCGCCAGCCGCAGCCCGGCGAGGGTCGGCTCCCCCGCGCCCACGCCCTCGTCGGCGCGGCCGTCGGTGAACCCCGCGAGCACGCGGCTCATCTGCCTGAAGCCGCACACCGACGACGCGCCGCGCGTGGGCGCCACCGGCTCGCCCGCCCGCAACCGGTCGGCGAGGTCCGTCGCCGACTCCGGCGTCTGGTTGTCGAAGAACTCCCAGTTGACCATCACGACCGGCGCGTAGTCGCAGGCCGCGTTGCACTCGACGCGCTCGAGCGTGATCGCGCCGTCCTCGGTGGTCTCGTCGTGCCCGACGCCGAGGTGCTCGCTCAGCTCGTCGAAGATCGCGTCGCCGCCCATCACCGCGCACAGGGTGTTGGTGCACACGCCCACCGTGTAGGTGCCGTTGGGGTGCCGCTTGTACTGCGTGTAGAACGTGGCGACGGCGCTCACCTCGGCGGGCGTCATCTCGAGCTGCTCGGCGCAGAACAGGATCCCGTCGCGGCTCACGTAGCCGTCCACGGACTGCACCAGGTGCAGCATCGGCAGCAGCCCGGAGCGCGGGTCCGGGTAGCGCGCCTTGATCGCCGCGGCGTCGGCGGCCAGCGACGCGAGCGTGTCGGCGTCGTACCGCGTGGCCGAGCGGGCGCTCGTGGGTTCTGCCGTCATCGGTCGACCCCTCCCAGCACGGGGTCCAGGGACGCGACGGCGACGACGACGTCGGCCACCTGGCCGCCCTCGCACATCACCGACACGGCCTGGAGGTTGTTGAACGACGGGTCGCGGAAGTGCGCCCGGTACGGCTTGGTGCCGCCGTCGGACACCGCGTGCACGCCCAGCTCGCCGCGCGGGTGCTCGACGGTCTGCCACGCCTGCCCGGCCGGCACCCGGAAGCCCTCCGTGACGAGCTTGAAGTGGTGGATCAGGGCCTCCATCGAGGTGCCCATGATCTGGCGGATGTGGTCCAGCGAGTTGCCCTGCCCGTCGGCGCCGACGGCGAGCTGCGCTGGCCACGCGATCTTCTTGTCCGCCACCATGACCGGCGCCCCCGAGGTCGACTCCAGCCGCGCGAGCGCCTGCTCGACGATGCGCAGCGACTGGTAGCACTCCTCCAGGCGCAGCACCACGCGCGAGTAGCAGTCCGCGTCGGTCGACGTCGGGACGTCGAAGTCGTACGTCTCGTACCCGGAGTACGGGAACGCCTTGCGCACGTCGTAGGGCAGCCCCGTGGAGCGCAGCACCGGCCCCGTGACACCCAGCGCCATGCAGCCGGCGAGGTTGAGCACCCCGACGTCGGTGAGCCGCGCCTTGAAGATCGGGTTCGCGAGCATGAGGTCGCCGAGCTGGCCCAGGTAGTGGCGGATCTTCGGCAGCGCCGCCCGGACCTGGTCCTCGAACCCCTCCGGCACGTCCTGCGCGACGCCGCCCGGCCGCACGTACGCGTGGTTCATCCGCAGCCCGGTGACGGCCTCGAACAGCCGGAGGATCTCCTCGCGGGCGGTGAAGCCGATCGTCATGACCGTCGTCGCGCCCATCTCGTTGCCGCCCGTGCCCAGGCACACCAGGTGGGACGCCACCCGGTTGAGCTCCATCATCAGCACGCGGATGATCGACGCCCGCTCCGGCACGTCGTCGGTGATGCCGAGCAGCTTCTCGGTGGCGAGGCAGTACGCCGTCTCCTGGAAGAGCGGCGCGAGGTAGTCCATCCGGGTGCAGAACGTGGTGCCCTGCGCCCAGGTGCGGAACTCCATGTTCTTCTCGATGCCGGTGTGCAGGTAGCCGATGCCGCAGCGGGCCTCGGTGACCGTCTCGCCGTCGATCTCGAGCATGAGGCGCAGCACCCCGTGCGTGGACGGGTGCTGCGGGCCCATGTTGACGACGATGCGCTCCTCGCCCACGGCCTCGCGGGCGATCTCGTCCCAGTCGCCGCCGGACGCCTCGAAGCCCGGGATTCCGGGGTCGAACTCGTCGGCGGTCGGCGGCCGGGTGGCGCTGAAGGTTCCAGTAGTCACGAGTACGACCTCCTGGTGTCCGGCGGCGGCACCGTGGCGCCCTTGTACTCCACGGGGATGCCGCCGAGCGGGTAGTCCTTGCGCTGCGGGTGTCCCGGCCAGTCGTCCGGCATCTCGATGCGGGCCAGGCCGGGGTGGTCGTCGAAGACGATCCCGAAGAAGTCCCAGGTCTCGCGCTCGTGCCAGTCGTTGGTGGGGTACACCGACGTGGTGGAGGGGACGTGCGGGTCGGCGTCGGGCACCGCGACCTCGAGCCGCAGCCGGCGGCCGTGCGTCACGGAGGTGAGGTGGTAGACGGCGTGCAGCTCGCGTCCCGTGTCCTGCGGGTAGTGCACGCCCGAGACGCCGAGGCTGAGCTCGAACCGCAGGTCCTGGTCGTCGCGCAGCGCCTGGCAGACCGCCAGGAGGTGCTCGCGCGCGACGTGCAGCGTGAGCTCGGCGTGCGGGCTCGGCGGGTCGGTGTGCGGGTCGACCGCGACGCGCTCCACCGCGTCGTCGAACGCGACGCCCTGGTCGCCGAGCACCTCGGCGAGCACGTCCACGGCCTCGTCGAACCAGCCGCCGTACGGCCGCGTCGCGGCGCCGGGCATCGCGACCGGCTGCACCAGGCCGCCGTACCCCGACGTGTCGCCCGAGCCGTGGACGCCGAACATCCCGCGCCGCACCTCGACGACCTCGGGCCCCCGACCGCCGCGGCCGGCCTGCTCGCTGCCCGAGACCAGCTCCCCCGACCGGGGCCCGAGCACCTCCTCGGGCTGCGGGACGGGCTGGTCCGCCGCGCGACCGCCCGCCGTCGTGCCGTCGCTCATCGCAGCAGCCCCTTGAGCTCGAACGTCGGGGTGGCCTCGAGCGCCGCCGCCTCGGCGGCCGCGGCCGCCTCCTTGCGGTTCACGCCCAGCGGCGAGTCCTGGATGTGCTGGTGCAGCGCGAGGATCGCGTTGATGAGCATCTCTGGGCGGGGCGGGCAGCCCGGCAGGTACACGTCGACCGGGACGATGTGGTCGACGCCCTGCACGATCGCGTAGTTGTTGAACATGCCGCCGCTGGACGCGCACACGCCCATGGACAGCACCCACTTGGGCTCGCTCATCTGGTCGTAGACCTGCCGCACGACGGGCGCCATCTTCTGGCTCACCCGGCCCGCGACGATCATGAGGTCCGCCTGCCGCGGCGACGCCCGGAACACCTCCATGCCGAACCGCGACAGGTCGAACCGCGACGCGCCCGCCGCCATCATCTCGATGGCGCAGCACGCCAACCCGAACGTCACCGGCCATACGGACGCCTTGCGCAGGTAGCCCGCCAGGTCCTCGATCGTCGTCAGCAGGAAGCCCGACGGAGCCTCTTCCAGGCCCATGACCCCTCCCCTTCGTGAACATCGGCGTGAGGATCCTCGGCGCCGATGCCGTCCGTCGTTCCGTGTCGTGCTGGGTGGTGCTGGTGGTGCGCCCGGGGCTAGACCCAGGTGAGGCCGCCGCGCCGCCACTCGTAGACGAACGGCACGGTGATGAGGGCGAGGAACGTGAGCATCGCGACGAGGCCGAAGCCGGCCAGCACCGCGAAGTCCACCGCCCACGGGTAGAGGAAGACCACCTCGATGTCGAAGACGATGAACGTCATCGCGACCAGGTAGTACTTGACCGGCAGCCGCCCGCCGCCGACCGCGTGCGGCGTCGGCTCGATGCCGCACTCGTAGGCGTCGAGCTTGGCCCGGTTGTAGCGCTTGGGCCCGATGACGGCGCTGGCCGCCACGCCGCCCACGGCGAGCACCAGCGCCACGCCCATGAGCATGAGGACCGGCACGTACGGGTTCGTCATCGCGAGCCCCCCGTCCGCACGGCCGTCTCGACCTCGTGCATCTCGACCACTCCCTTGTGCTCGTGTGCGCTCATGCTCTGCTGGCCTCACCCGATCGTCGTGCCGCGCTCATGCCGACGCGACCACCCTCGTGAGCCCCGCGATGACCCGGTCCACCCAGTCACCGCCGCGCGGCTCGTAGCAGTCGGACAGCAGCTTGAGCACGAACCGCATGACCACCGGCCGCGGCAGCCCGTGCTTCACGCAGATCCGCATGATCTGCGGGTGCTCGATGAGCCGCACGAACCAGCGGCCCAGCGTGTAGTAGCCGCCCAGGTCGGCCCGCATCCGGTCGGCGTAGGAGGCGAGCGTCCGCTCCCGCGCGTCGTCCGTGGTGCGCGTGCGCGCCTGCGCGATCGCGTCGGCCGCCACCCGGCCCGCCTGCAGGGCGTAGGCGATGCCCTCGCCGTTGAACGGGCTGACCATCCCGGCCGCGTCGCCCACCAGCACCGCGCCGTCGCGGTAGAGCGGGCTGCGGTTGAAGCCCATCGGCAGCGCGGCGCCGCGGATCGGGCCCACCTGGTTCTCGGGCGTGAACCCCCACTCGGCGGGGGCGTTGCGCATCCAGGCCTGCATCATGCCCTTGTAGTCGTGCCCGTGAGCGGACTGGCGGGCGGGCGTGGAGCTCACGGAGCCGAGGCCGACGTTGGCCGTGCCGTCGCCGAGCGCGAAGATCCAGCCGTAGCCGGGCAGGAGGTTCGACGCACCCGGCGCGCCGTCCCACAGCTCGAGGTGCGACTCCATCCACGCGTCCTCGTGGCGGGACGTGCCCTCCGTCCGGAAGTACGTGCGCACCGCCGTGCCGAGCGGGCGGTCGTCGCGGCGGGCGATGCCGAGCCCCGTCGCGAAGCGCGAGGAGACGCCGTCGGCGGCGACGACGACGGGCGCGCGGTAGGTCGTCTCGGCGCCGTCGGCGCGCCCGCGGACGTCGAGGGCCTGCGCCCGCACGCCGACGACGCGGCCGTCGCGCTCGTCGAGGACCGGGCCGGTCACCTTGGTGCGCTCGAGCAGCTTGGCGCCGCCGGCCTGCGCGTGCTGCGCGAGCCGGTGGTCCAGGGACGTCCGGGCGCGGGCCATGCCGTAGCCGGGATACGAGTCGAGGTCGGGCCAGGGCAGCTCCCACGACCGGGCGCCGGCGACCACGCGCAGGCCCTCGTTGCGGATCCAGCCGTCGTCCTCGCGGGTGCCGAGCCCCATGCGGGCCAGCTCGCCGACGGCGCGCGGCGTCAGCCCGTCGCCGCACACCTTGTCGCGAGGGAAGGACGCCTTGTCGAGCAGGAGGACGTCGAGACCTGCGGCAGCGCACCAGTGGGCCGTGGACGTCCCCGCCGGGCCGGCGCCCACGACGATGACGTCGGCGTCGTCCACGCGACCTGACCGCACGTGCTCACCTCGATCCCTCGAGCGTCCCGGCGACGGTGCCGGAGTCGATTTGTGAACCCCATCACAACTCTTGCGAGCACTCTAGTCACGTTCGGGCGGCGCTGTGTAGGAAGGTAAGCCTTCCTTCCCGGCGCGCCGGTCCACGGGGCGGCGGGACGGTGCGTCCTCGCAGGTCCGGCAGGGTGCCGACGCCGGCATGTCGCGGGGTGCGTACGACGGCGGTCGCGCCTACGGTCGTGCGCACGACCCACGACCCGGCCGTCAGCGGCCACCAACCGCACGACCATGAGGAGGCGCGACATGAAGGCAGGACCGGCATTCGTCGTCGGCGCGGCGCTCGGCTACCTGCTCGGCACCGAGAAGGGCCGGCAGCAGCTCGACAAGGCCAAGGACTGGGCGACGGAGACCTGGAACGACCCGCGTGTGCAGGCCAAGGTCTCGGACGTCACGAGCAGCGTGACCGAGTTCGCCAAGGAGCAGGGCAGCGCCCTCAAGGACCGCGCCCCCGGCAGCTCACCCAGCTGACCACGATCTGTTCGGCAGCGGGTGGATCAGTTCGGCACGCGGCGTTGCCGAACTGATCCACCCGCTGCCGAACAGATC
>NZ_JBHVBO010000025.1:0-36407 GCF_042668085.1 Isoptericola sp. NPDC057391
ATCGTGGCCCTGTTCTCCATCGCAACAGGGCCACGATCGCACCCACAACGCTCTCGTCAGCGGCCGGTGTCGTTCATCTCGTCCGGGTGCGAACCGATGCGCTCGCCGCGGTCGAGGCCGGTGATGGCGGCCATGTCGTCGCCGGAGAGCTCGAAGTCGAAGATCTCGAGGTTCTCCTTGATGCGCGACGGCGTCGCGGACTTGGGGAAGACGACGTCGCCGCGCTGCACGTGCCAGCGCAGCACCACCTGGGCGGGGGTGCGACCGTGCTCGGCGGCGATGCGCGCGAGGGTCGGGTCCTCCAGCACGCGGCCCCGGCCGAGCGGGGACCAGGCCTCGGTGACGATGCCGTGCTCGGCGTCGAACGCGCGGACTTCCTCGTTGCCGAACCATGGGTGGATCTCCACCTGGTTGACGGCGGGCACGACGGTGCCCTCGGCGAGGACGCGGCGCAGGTGGTGCGGCTGGAAGTTCGACGTGCCGATCGCGCGGGCCCGGCCTGAGCGGTACAGCTCCTCGAGCGCGCCCCACGCCTCGACGAACCGCCCGACGGCGGGCAGCGGCCAGTGGACGAGGAACAGGTCCACGTGGTCGAGGCCGAGCTCCTCGAGCGACCGGTCGAACGCCTCCAGGGCGGCGTCGTGCTCGTGGAACGCGTTGTTGAGCTTGGTGGTGACGAAGAGGTCGTCGCGCGGCAGCCCGGCCGCGGCGATGGCCTCGCCGACCCCGCGCTCGTTGCGGTACATCTGCGCGGTGTCGAGGTGGCGGTAGCCCGCCTCGAGGGCGGTCAGCACCAGCTCGCGCGTCTCCTCGGGCGGGACCTTGAAGACGCCATAGCCGAGCTGCGGGATCGACGTGCCGTTGTTCAGGGGCAGGGACGGGATCTCGGTGCTCATGGCACCCATCTTGTCCCGGGCCGGGCGGCGTCGCGCGGCCGTCCCGTCCGCCGAGGTAGTGCCGGTCGTGCCGAGGTGGTACGAGATCCCGCGAGGTCAGCGCGGACCGGCCGGCCCGCCGTCACGGGCAGCGCAGCAGTCGTCGTCGCACCCGTCGTCGTCGCACCCGTCGTCGCCTGCGAGGAGCGCGCCGGCCGGTGAGCAGCAGGCGTCGCCGCGCCAGGCCTCGACGCCCTCGCGCACGGCGAAGCCGGCGATGACGAGCGCGGCGAGCGGGTCGGCCCACGACCAGCCCAGCGTGGCGTTCAGGACGAGCCCGACCAGGAGCACCCCGGACAGGTACGTGCAGATGAGGGTCTGCTTCGAGTCGGCGACGGCGGACGCCGAGCCGAGCTCGCGGCCGGTGCGCCGCTCGGCCCACGAGAGGAACGGCATGATCGCGAGGCTCACCGCGGCGAGGGCGATCCCGACGGGGGAGCGGTCCGGCTCGGTGGTGCCGAGCAGCGTGCGGACGGAGTCGACGGTGACGAACAGGGCGAGCCCGAAGAACGACACGGCGACGAGCCGCAACGCGGTGCGCTCACGACGGTGCGGGTCGGGCGCCGCGAACTGCCACGCGACGGCGGCCGCCGACAGCACCTCGACCACGGAGTCCAGGCCGAAGCCGACCAGCGCCGCCGAGGACGCCGCCCGGCCGGCGGCGATCGCCACCACCGCCTCGACGACGTTGTACGTGATCGTCGCGGCGACGATCCAGCGCACGCGGCGCTCGAGGAGCGCGCGCCGGGCGGGTGGGACGGGGCGGAGCGGGACGGTGGCCACAGGACCGACGGTACACAGAAATCTGTACTGTCGACCAGCGGTGGTGGAGGCGGTCGTCGCGATCGACGATGCTGGACTCATGAAGAGTCTGCCCCTGGGGCCCACGGTGATCGACGACGACCGGGAGGTGCGGTTCGTCGCGGGGACGAGCCAGTTCGCGATCAAGCTGAAGGACGGGCACCTGCACGTGCGCGCCATCGACACCGGCGAGGGCGAGGCGCAGCTCGCGGTCGCCCCGACGTCGAGGAGCACCCTCGACCTGCGCATCCAGCGTCGGTCGGCGCAGGGTCCGGTGCAGATCGAGGGGCCGGCCGTGCGGTAGGCGGGACACCCGCGAGGCGCGGGTCACGACGCCTGGGCTGTGGTGCTGTCGGCGGGTGGCGCACAATGGAGGGGTCGGAGGTGTTCCATGGTCACGATCGACGAGGCACGCGCCGCCAAGCCCGCCCTGCGCGAGGCGCTCGAGAGCGTCGAGGGGGTGTGCGGCGTCGGGCTCGCCCAGCGCGGCGACGAGACGGACTGGGTGCTGCAGGTGAACGTCGTCTCCCTCAGCGCGCGCAAGGACGTGCCGCCCCAGGTGGACGGCGTCCCCGTCCAGGTCACGGTCGTCGGAGCGGTCACGGCGCTCTGACCCGGTCGCGCCGCTCGGTCCGCCGCGACCACGACTGCTCCACGCACCCCGCAGAGCCGCGACCACGACTGCTCCACGCACCCCGCAGAATGGTCGGGTGACCACCTCTTCCCGCCTGCCCCGAGTCCGCGCCTCCGAGCTGGTCGGGCGCGGCTGGCTCAACACCGGCGGCCGCGACGTCGCCCTCGCCGACCTGCGCGGCAAGGTCGTCGTCCTGGACTTCTGGACGTCGTGAACGTTAGCACGATCTTGCCTAGGATGGGTCCGTGACCGATCCCGAACGCGCCGCCGCGATCTACGTCCGGCGCTCCAGCGGCAAAGCTGGGACCAACCGAACCCTGGACGAGCAGGAGCGAGAGGCGCGAGCCCTCGCCGAGCGCGAAGGGCTCGACGTCGTTGAGGTCTACCGGGAGCGTGAGGGCACAGGTGCCAGCGCTCGGAGTGGGAAGCGGCGACCTCGGTGGGAGGCGGCTCTGGCCGCGCTCGACGAAGGTGACCGATTCCGCACGATCATCGTGTGGGCGCTTGACCGGGCTGATCGACGTGGGTCGGACACGCTCGGCGCAATGCTCTCCCGGCATGCCGCCACCGGGCGGCGGATCCTCGGTGTCGACGGCACCGACACCGGTGACTCGAACCAGCGCCTGAACATCATCATCCGTGGCGAGATCGCCCGGGAGTACTCCGAGAAGCTGGGAGACAACGTCGCGCGCACCAAGCGGTACCGACGGGAGGACGGGCTGTGGCTCGGAGGCAAGCCCCCGTGGGGGCTGAGGGTCGCGTCCGATGGGCGCCTCGAACATGATCCCGACACCTACCCCGAGGCGCGGAAGGCGGCTGAGGCTCTGCTGGCAGGGGCGACGTTCTACGCGGTGGTCGCGGATCTGAACGCAAGGCAGGTCACACTGCCCACCGGCAGGCCCTGGGGATCGACCGTCGTGCGTAAGGCGCGAGGGCTCGACCTTGACGTCGAGAGCCAGCCCCAGAAGTGGCGCATCCCGACGTTGTCTTCGTTGGTGCGCTCCCCGGGCTGGGCCGGCCTCCAGAGCATTCGGATCAGAGCGGTCAACAACGACGGGTCCAAGGGCGGATGGCCCGCCGTGGCTGAGGTCTACCGGTCGGTCGAGACGGGCGATCCGGTCAGCGTCGGGCAGGGTGTCATCACGCCGGATGAGCGGGCAGTCATCCTTGCCCGGCTCGATGGGCGTACCGTGAAGTCCGACGGGCGCGCTAGCGGCAGGAAACCGCACCAGTCCTTGCTCGGGTCACGGCTGCGATGTGCTGAATGCGGCGAGCTGGCGGTCCGGAGCGGCGCCGGGACGAAGAAGTCGTACCGATGTGGAAACGCAACGCTCGGTGCTGGCCGGTGCGGCGGGTTTACGTGCCCGGTCGAGGACATGGACGAGTACGTCATTGGGCGAGCTCTCATCTTCGTCTCGGGCCTCGACCCGAACGACCCCGTTACACGGGCTGCGTTCACAGTTTGGGCGGGGGAGGCTGACGAAGGACTTCGAGCCGAACGCCAGGCGAAGGCGGCAGCCATTGAAGTCGCCAAGGCAGAGCTCGCACGTGCGCGCCGACTTGCGGTGATCGGTGTCCTGTCTGAGGAAGAAGCCGCCGATGAAATGCCACGGCTGCGTGCCGCCGTCGCGGCCGCTGAGCTCGCACTCGCGGAGTGTGGGGCCGGCGTCGAGCTGACGGTCGATGCACTCCAGGACTTGCAGTACCTCGCCGAAGCCTGGGACGAGCTCGACACAGACGTCCGACGGCAGCTGATCGAAACGCTCGTACGTCGCGTTGATGTCTACCGGGCTCCGTACCGGGGCGCCAGGTTCCTGCCGATCGAGCGTGGTGTCATCACCTTTGTTGACGGCACGACCTGGCCCGGGGACGGGAAGCCCGCACCGCACCCTGGCAGGAAGGCGGAGACGATCAAGAAGGCTGATGCTCGCGCACGCCGCAAGGCCAAATCGGAGGAGTAGCTGAACCTAATGTGCCGCGACCGGAATGGTCTGCTAGAAGGCGGAAGTAGTGAAGAACGTAGATCGGTCAAACTCGTTCGGTCGGCCATGGGCTGGCTCGCGGAAGGAAACTGGGGTCGGTGCTGGTTTAGAGAGTGTCCGCGGCTTCCAGAAACCTTCGGGTCCATGTAATCTCGGCGTCAACTTCTTTTCGTGTTAGGCCCTCATGCCCCATTTGTTGCGGTCGGCTCTGGCGCGTGTAATCCCCCTCGTGTGCAATCTTGTTTCGCCGCATGTACTGGGCGTTTAGTCGCGACTTGATTTCCTCCACTGGCTCGCCAAGGCGCGCAGAGATCTCCTTCCAGTACTGAGTTCGACCCAGGAGTCCAAATGCGCGCTCGATATTCGCGGACCCTTGAAACGTCTGCTTAAGGAGTGCCTGGTGGATGATGTTTCCGAGCTTGACTCGGGGTCGCGACTTTTCGCGACTTGCGAGAAACAGGGCAACCATGTCATCAACGTCACCCAGCGGGACTTCGAACTTTCGCGCCTGCCGGCTCATGTCTTGGAGCATTGTGCGCCTAATTCGCTCGTGAAAGTACGTGTCGATCGAGGCCCCGACGAACACCCATGCAGAGCGAAGGATGTCAATCTTTACGCCTGCCACTGTCTTAGATTGGTCGCCCGAAAAGTTAGCAAGTTCTTCGGCTCTGTCTAGCAGATCGAGTGCGAAGTCAATGGGTTTAACTGGCACTATCCACCCCTCCGAGACCCTGGCTGCGCGCGATCTGGTCGCGGGCACCGCTTCGGCCGAAGGGTTGGTCTCCGCCGCTCGGGTCGTGCAACCTGCCATAACTTCTGGAGATGTGCTGGCTGTCCTCGCACTGGTTGATCCAGCGTTCGCGCGCGCCGTCTCGCACCCGGTACTCGCCGCCGTTGGCCATGTGGTCCTCACTTCGGCGGGGCGTTCCCGGTGCCGTCGTTCTCTCTGGCCTGCCCCGCAGCAGCCAAAGTACACGGTGTCGCCACCAGCCAGCGTCGAGCGGGTGGCCTGCTTCCGGCGAGAGCATCTCGTGTGGAGCAACGACTCGCCTCGCGTGCGAACTGGCGAAAGATGTCGGTCTCACGCGGCCGTCAGGACACTAGGTGTAATGTTTGACATGCCAGGGCACACCGGGCACAAGATGTCAAACCGGGTGTCCTGGAGCAGCGCAGTGCGAGGTGAGAGCTCGCGGGCCGACGGGTAGCACTCGTCGGCGGGTGGTTCGAGCGGGGATGCCTCGACACCTTGCCCCCACGACCGAGTCGGGTAAGAGACGCCCGACGCCGAGGTAGGTCAGGTCCGCCTCGGAACGTGCAGCCGCGACGGGCTGCGATCCCCAGGAAGCACACGTGCGCACCAGGATGTGCGCCCTGCCCTGGGAGTACCCGTTGAAGAAGTACCTGGTCACCCTGTCCGTCGCCGCCGAGAAGTACGGCGTGAGCGTGCGGACCATCCGTCGCCGCATCGCTGACAAATACCGTCACGGCCTACCGCATCGGCCCGCGCCTCGTCCGTGTAGACCTCGACGAGCTGGCCTCGGCTCTGTCCGCCATTCCTGCGACAGCACGGGCATGAACGTGCCCTTGACCGCGCAGTCGAACCTCCCTGGGGCCGGCGGCGACATGAGAGAGATGAACCCGCTCGGCGCCCCGATCTGGTTCGTCACGGCAGATGCCTACGACGACGACCCCGACGCGTTCGGCATGGGCTGGCCCGCGCACTGGGAGCACCTGCGCCGAGACGACAAGGAGCGCGAGTGAGCAGGAAGAAGACCAAGAAGAAGCTGCCGAACCGAACGGCGACGAGGAAGGCCGTCGAGCCCGACGGCGAGGCGATGGCAGAACGCTGGCTGCACGGGTACGCCCACGGTCTGCGGATGGCCTACAAGCTCCTGGCGGACGGGTGCGAGCTGGACGACATCCGTGTGACCTCGGACGCCTGGCTCGTCCGGATGGGGGTTCCCGATGCCTAGCAAGCCCGCTCCCTTCCGTTTCCGGTGGGAGCACGAGCTGCGGGAGCGCGCCGGCGAGACCGGACTCCCGCTCCAGGCGATCGGTGTCCTCGCGCTCATGGCGACCTACGCCGACATCGACGGCAGGCGCGTCTTCGTGTCCGACGTCGCGATGGCCGGGCGAGTCGGCTGCTCCCGCAAGACGTGGCTCAAGTGGCGCACGCTCGGTGCCAAGGCGGGGTGGATCACCCTTGTCGAGGAACGTCCGGGCCGCTCGAACGTGTACGACCTGAGCATCCCGAGACCTGTCGCACCAGAGGGACAGGCAGGGGGTGTCACCGGACGGGGACGGGTTCCCGATGGCGAGGGGGTGTCCCCGTGCAGGGACAGGGGTGTCTCCGTAGCTACCCACCCCCTGTTCCCGGAGGGGGACACGACCAGAGTAAGTACCAGTCCCCCCACCAACACCTCTACTGGCAGCAGCGGCGACATAGTCATCCACGGCGCCGAGGTCACCTTGAGCACCGGCGAGGTGGTGATAGTTCCGTCGTTCGATGATGAGACCGAGCTGGAGCCGAAGGCGACAGCGGCGGCCGGCAGAGCGACAGCGACAGCCGGCAGGTCGACCGAAGGTCGGCCTGCGGGGAACCAGGCTGACCACCAGCACGCCGGCGCACCCCCGCCTGTCGCCGCTGGCGCGGCTCCGTCGCCGGGGCTGTCCGGGACGGTAAACAACACGCACGAGTTTATCGCCGGTGCCTGCCCGTGCGTGAACGCCACCGAGCATCACAACGCCGTCGTCGAGCTGCCGCCGTACCCGACCGACAGTCACGGCAACCTCCTGTCGTCGTGGTCCGCGCTCGGCTACGCCAGCAACTACGACGACCGGGCGAAGCATGACCGCATCGCGTGGCTCCGTGACGCGCACGGCACCCCGCGTAGGCCGACCTACTCGCCGGAGTTCTACACCTCCGCGAAGCGGGCCAAGGACGAGGCACGGCACCAGGGGTTCCACGACCGCGCGATGAGGGACGACGTCCCGATGGAGGCGTTCGAGAGCAACCCCGAGATGCAGAACTACGTCGAGATGGTTCAGTCCGGCGAAGTCCGCGACTGGCAGGAAGTCCCGCCCCCGCTCCAGCGATGGGCCGCCCGGTACATCGAACGCCACCGAGGCCCCGACTACTGACCTCACCCATCCCAAACCACCGCCGACGACCCCGGCGGGCCATCACCAACAAGGAGTACGAGTTGAGCACCACCAAGATGAAGAACACGACCGCCGACAAGTTCGAGCAGCACGCCGCCGCTGCCAGCGCGGCCCGCGCCGAAGCGGTCGCCGCCGTCGAGCAGCTCACCACGGCCCGCGAGTCGCTGTCGGGCATGAAGTCGTCCGCGATGGCGGGGAACGCGACGCTGACCCCGGAGGCGCTGGCGGCGGCTCACGCCGCCGTGGAGCTGGCAGAGCTGCGAGCCATCGGTGCAGACAAGCGCGCAGCCACGGCGCACGCTGCCGCGCCGTTCCGGCCGATCCTCGCGGAGACCGTGGCGGGTGCTTTGAACGACGTCCTGGGCATCCCCACGACGGCCGTCGCGACGGTCCCCACGGACGGTGAGGTCCCGCACCTGTACGTCGTGCAGCCCAAGCCGGCTACCAGGGCGACGTGGGGTCAGGGCTACTCCGGCAAGGTGTCGGTCACGTACAAGCGCACCGGCTTGCACCGCGAGCTGAGCGTCGACGAGTTCGCCGACGCGCTCCAGAAGCGCGGCATCTCCGTTGCTGCTGGAGCCACGTCCGCGAACATGAGCGTCACGCTCCAGCCGACCGTCCCCTACATCGCAGAGGTGGCCGCGGGGCCGAACAAGCGCATCGCGGAAGACCTCGCCGGCCGCCTGCGCGGCGGGTACGCACGCGGCGGCAAGGTCGAGTCGGTGACGACGAACGGCGACCTGAGGACCGCGACGGCGGTCCTCACGTTCGAGACGAGCGAGCTGTTCGGAGGCGTCGAGGACTTGCTGCACCAGCCGACTTCCGCCGGCCGGGTCGTCGCCGTCGACCTCCTGTCGTCCGGCTTCCACCGCGACCCGGTCCCCCTGCCCAACGGGCAGACGGGCGTCACCCCGGAGTACCACAAGGTGACCGTCCGGGTGACCGTCGAGTCCACGACCACCCGTTACGAGCACGTCGTTGCCGCGCCTGCCTACGAGCCGGTCTTCACGGCCGAGATCCAGCACGCAGCGTGACCCAGACCCGACCCCGCCGGGCGTTCCGCCAGACCGATCCTCTGGGTACGTTCGCCCAGATCCATGCCGACGTCATGCAGCCCTACCGCGAGGCCCGCGAGGATGCCCGACAGGCACCGGGAGAGCAGGCGAGGGTCGACCTTGCCCTCCGGGCAGTCGCCGTGGGGCCAGGGGTCCGTCCGTGCCTCGTCTGCGGTGCAGACCTGGAGGACGTGGACCGAAGGGCAGCGAACCCGAATGGTGAGCGGCTGACCTGCTCCAGTCGGTGCCGCCAGAAGCTCTACAGGCAGCGGCGGAAGGCCGCGACAGTATGACCGGCGGGCCGTCACACCTCCCACGCGGGGGCGTGACGACCCACCGGTGTTACATCCCACGGCGTTACGACGCCCTGGAAACCGTGGCAGAACCCGGGGTGCTAAGACATGGCGGTGGGTGAGGCGAAGCGCAGGGGGTCATCCCCCGGGTCCGTCAGTCGGTCGGAGCCGAGGCACGAGGCGTCAGCCAGTAGCCAAAGTTGGTGAGGAAGCGGTCGAGGTCCCGCTCGTCGCGCAAGGAGATCTGCACGTCGCCGACGCCGTGGTGGCCCTTGCCGCGGAGGTCGTGGGCGTTGGCCATCGAACCGATGCTGTCCGGGTTGACCGGGAGCACCACCTCAAGCTGCGATCGGTGTTTGAGTACGCTCAGGAAGATTTGCGAACGTTCACCCTTCGGCGAGTACGGCGACCGGACCGCTTCCTCGCGTCGATACCCGACGTACATGCCGCGCATCACGTAGTGCAGGCCCGGATTGCGGACCCGAATCTCACGGTCCAGACGCAGGACAAGCCCTCGCGTGGCCTCGTCCATGCTCGCGACGACCGCCGCGAGCATGCCGTCCTCGACGTGCAGGACGCGCGCGAGTACGTCATCCACCGTCGACCCGGCCATCGCGGCAGCGTCCCTGAGGAACACGTCGATGTCGGTCATGGCTTACCTCGGCGGTTTGAACGCGGCGATGATCGAGCGCGAACGCTCGCTGTCGAGGAGCATCTCGATCGACGCCGTCCGGTTCGCCTCAGCCCGCAGCCTGCGCATGTCGTCCTCGGCCTGGTTCGCGCGCTGCACCGCATCGTCGATCCGCTCGCGGACGTCCTGGTTCGGCACGGGAAGCCGGAGCTTCTTGAGCTCGTCCCAGCGCACCCGGGTGCGTCCGATGCCCGTCGCGAGCAGGAGCATCTCGGCCCGTGCCTCGGGCGACCTCACGAGTGCCCAAAGGACGCTCGCCGTGAGGTCGGTGCTTGGACGGCACACCGTGTACTCGCTTGTGACGACCAGGCCGTCGAACTCCGCAGGCACGACGGCGACCGCGCCGTGGATGGCGTTGATGTGGCTGAACACGATGTCGCCGGTCTCAACGCGGGTGAGGGTCTGCTTCGCGATGTCGGCGGTGGAGACCTCGTCGCCGGCCTCGCAGAACCCGTCGTACCGGACGCGAAGGTAGGTCACGAGATCCTCAGTCTCGGACGTGTCGATCTCGCGCTCGGCGCTGTTCTCCACAGTCACCGCGAGTTCGAGCAGGTCGCCGAGCGGCTGGATCGTGAAGCCCGCGGCCTCCCAGTCGGGAACCCTGGCCTCGGCCTCCGGCAGGCATGCCTTGACGTCGAAGCGATCCGTGATCGCCGAGGCACTCACAGTCCACGCCTTGGCCTCGGGCGCTCCCGCCTGGAATGCCCTGTAGAGCGCGTTGACCTCGGTGATCTCGTCGCGCGCTTTCTCGCGGTTCTCGGCGTCCACCGGCAGGATCCGAGCCCGCGACGGGTCGTCGATGCCCACCCAGGAGCAGTAGTACATGAACACGTCGGGCTGGACTTCGTCCACGGAGGTCTTTTTCTCAAGCACGATGAGCGAGGTCTTGACGCGTGCCTGCGAGCGCTGGAATGCGTCGCCGGGCAGCGAGATCACCGCGCGAACGATCCAATTCCTTCTGATCCATTCGCGCACGCGCCGGTGCCTCGGTGCGCCGAGGATGCTGTCGTCGACGACCGTCACGAGCCGCCCGCGCGGTCCGAGGAGGTCGTGATAGCGCTCCAGGAACATGACCATCGAGCTCAGCGACTTGAGCGGACGCCTCGCGCCGCCGCTCGTGTCGTACGAGAGTTCGTACTCGTCGAGCAGTTTCGCGTCGCCCTCCTCGTCGCGGCTGTACTCCTTAGCGAACGGTGGATTCGTCAGCGCGACATCGGCGAGGCCCCGGGGCTGCGCTCCGTCGGCGGCCGCTTGGGCCTGCTTCAAGCGGCGCTTGAACTCCGCCTTCTCCTGGACGATCTCGGGGTCGTCGGTCGGGTTGCTCGCGACGCTCTTGTCCAGGGAGTCGAGCTGGAAGACGCTCGTCCCTCCGTCACCGTGCAGGTACATGTTGATCCGCGCGATGCGTGCCAGCGCCGGATCGCGGGCGACGTCGACGCCGATGAGCGACTGCTCCGCCACCTGCATGCGTAGTTCCTCGCGGCGCTTGTTCGACAGGGACGTGTTGGCGTCGAGCTTCGCCCACATGTCGGCCAGGGCCTCGATGAGGAAGCCACCCGTGCCCGAGCATGCGTCGATGACCCTGTCGACGTGCTGGTCGTCCGCGCGCAGCTGGGCGAGGCCCGTCGCGAGCTTCACGACGCTGCGCGGCGTGAAGTACTGGCCGAGCGCCTTGCCGCGGAGAGTCGAGTTGAGGAAGGTCTCGAACATGCGGCCGTTGAGGTCCGCGTCGATGCTGATGAGGTCGACGTGCTCAAGTCGATCGACGAGTGTCCGCAGGGTGTCGGGCGAGAGGAGCAGCCGCTCGCCCTTCGGGAAGATCCGCTTCTTGCGCCCGTTCGAGATGGCGATCTCGAAGTCGCTCAGCAGCTTCTGGAAGAGGATCGAGTCGAGCGGGCTCGGAGTGTCGGCCTCGCGGGACTTGATCCAGGCCGTCGAGAACTTCACGGACTCGGCCGGGACGACGGTCGAATGGTCGTCGAGCGCCCTCTTGTGGGGGTCGGCGTGGGCCTCGCGGTCCGAGTGGAGCTTGAGGAATATGACCTTCACGAACTCCATGAAGGCCGCGTTGTAGCTCAGGTTGTCGCGCTTGTAGATGAGTCTGTGGGCCCAGGCGAAGTCGGAGTTCAGATCGGACACGGAGCGACGACGGAGGATGTGCTCTCCCGTGGCGGCGGGGGCCGTGGCGGGCGCGGGCTTGAACGCCCCAGGGGCGAGTAGGTCGCGGATCGCCGCGTAGGCCCGATTGTCGTCTACGAAGTCGCCGAAGGAGGCCTCGGCCACCGGGGTCGCGTCATCCCACCGGTAGACCCTCGTGGTGACGCCGTTCGTGAGCATGAAGTACTCGACCGGGTTGTCTGCCTGGGAACTGTTGAGCGCCAGACAGTAGCTCTGCGACTGCCCGACCCAGTCGTCGAGGTCCTCCTCGACGCCCTTCGCCTCGCAGATCCAGCGGACCTTCGAGCCGACGGTGATGGCGTAGTCGGGCCGCCACTTCTCACTCTTGCGGCCCTTCGAGACCTTGAGCTCGGCGATGCTCGCCTTGGGCTTGATCTGCGAGTCCTTGTAGCCGAGGTCTGTCAGGAGCCGGGCGACGAAGAACTGCTCGACGGTGGCTTCGTTGCCGAGGTCGGCCAGGGTGCCGAACTTGCTGTCTGTCATGTCGTCCTCACGGATTTGACGCTACCATCAACCAGGCACCCCGCGACAATGCTCGCGCCCGCCGCTCGACGAGCGTCGTACGGGAAGCCACCGTGTCCGCCCGTCGTCTCGGCGGGCCCTTCTCCGTCATCCCTTCACGTGCGGCGAGTCGACCACGCAGGTCCCCGAGGCGGGGCACGGAGTGGCCGCGCACAGCGCCCGGATCGACCCCATCCGGCGTGGCCGGCCTTGGCCGGCCTTGACGCCGCCGCGAGGCGCAGGACGTGGCGCTGGCGCAACCATCCGGCCTCGTTGGCGATGTCGAGATGGTGCTTGCCGCGAGTGGCGAGGTCGATAAAGCGGGCGATGGTTTCCTCGTCGTCGTCCTCGGGGAGGTTGACCTTGGGCTTGACCTGCCCGACCTGGCGGTGCTGCTCGACGACCAGCTCGTGCCGGCGCCGTTGGCGCCCAACAGGGCGTCCCGGTGAAAGGGCGAAACTGCTCGAAGGCGCCGAACGCCGCCCGCGGCCACATGGGTTGGGCGCGCCGTGCAGCCGTGGCGTGCCGTCGAACTCCGCGTCAGTCGTCCGAACGGGGCTGCTCGTTGTGTTCGGTTAGCAGTGATGCGAGGTCCTTGTCGGATGCCCGAAGCAGGTCAACGACCGTCTCCGCGAGGTGCGCCACGGCCACGCCGAATAGTTCAGAAAGCTCGGTGATTCCCTGACGTTCGTCGTCGTGGTTCCGGATGACCGTGGAGGCGACCGTGCCGCTCAACTTCTCGGCGAGCTCGTTCTCTACGTTCCCCATGATGACGCCGGGGCGGGCTGTGCCTGCGGCCAGGGCGGCAACCCCTGTGAGCAGGCTTTCGCGGGCCGCGGTGACGACCGTGAGCCGTGCCGTCTCGTAGCCGACGGAACCGATGGGCTTCATTTGCTTCCTCTCGTGGGTACCTGGACGGAATCCAAGCAGGGAGTACTGACAGGCGTCTTGTGCTGCGAACGAGTGGTTACGTTGCGAGGCCGGGCCGGGAATCGGGGTTGAGGCGTGTGCTCACTGGTCGTCCTCCGAGTCGTCGTCCCGGGTGTCGAGTTCTTCGAGCAGCTCGCGCAGGAGCTCGATGAGGAGCAGTCGCCGCAACCTCTTGCGATCCAGCTCCGGCGCGCCGTGGCGGTCTGAGAAGCCACGGGGCGCGAGTGTGGAGTCCGGCCGCAGCCGTGGCGCCCTGCGACTGCTCGTTGCAGGCGTCTCAGCGGCCTGCGGGCGCAAGACCCAGGACTGGCGCTCCGGATTGAAGTCCAGGTAGGGCCGGCGGGGGTTGTTCGTCATCGGTGTCTCCTTGGGGCGGGTCAGGCGGGTATGCCGTGGCGGCAGAAGGCGCAGTACCGCGAGCCTCTCGGCTCGCCGTGCTGGCACTCCGTGGTCGCGGAAGGTTCACGACGGGGAAGCGTCGGGATACTTCCCCGTGAGGGGGAGGGGGCTTGCAGCGACTTCCGGATGGCGCGGCGGCGTCGGCCGAAGGCGAACGACAGACCCTCGACGCGTCGCTGCGTCACGAGGCGGCGAGCCGACACGGCTGCATCCTTGACTGACCGTGCGAGCCCCACGAGGGCCAGCACCGCACCCTTGACGATGCGAACGTGCGAGGGCACGCAGCGGCCGGCGACGACGCCGCCGCGCCGCCACAAGATGAGCCCGCGCTTTTCGAGCTCGACGAGGCGCGACCTGACCCAGCGCTCGGAGTAGCCGGAGGCATCCGCGAGCTGCGGGGCCGTCACCAAGCCCTCGCCGGAGCCGTAGGGGAGGAGGTCCACCAGGGCACGGAGCATCGCCCGCGTGCCCTTGTGCTCGGAGCCGGAGATCTCGCCCCAGCCGGCACGAGCAAGGCTGGTCAGGATGTCGCGCGTCGGCGCATGGGCGGTCAGGGTCACTCGGCACCACCGACGAGGGGCACGAGGGCTAGGACGGCGATGTCCTCGGGCAGGGTCTGCCCGTGGGAACGCCAGCGCTCGGCCACCCGCTCGGCCTCGGCCTGCGTCTCGCATGTGCGGGACCAATCGTCGCCGATGATCCAGTTCGGGTTGCCTGTCCAAGGACGGCGCTCGGCCACGATGAACGCGACAGGTGTTGTTTCGCTAGGGTTGTGCATGTCGGGCTACCTCCCGGCCATGCCCTCGGGAGCGTTGCCGCGCTCGCCGGGGGCTTCTACGTGTCAGTCACCTCCACGCGATGTCGCAGAATGGCCGGGTGGCTTCCTCGTCTCGCCTGCCCCGTGTCCGCGCCTCCGAACTAGTCGGTCGACGCTGGCTGAACACTGGTGGAAAGACGCTGAGCCTCGCGGACCTGCGAGGTCGTGTTTTGGTCATCGACTTCTGGACCTTCTGCTGCATCAACTGCCTGCACGTGCTGGACGAGCTGCGCGAGCTGGAGGAGCGGCACCGCGACGAGCTGGTGATCGTGGGGGTGCACTCGCCCAAGTTCGCGCACGAGGCGGACCCCGACGCGCTGGCCGCCGCCGTCGAGCGGTACGAGGTGCACCACCCCGTGCTCGACGACCCGGAGCTGGTCACGTGGGGCGCGTACACGGCCCGCGCCTGGCCCACGCTCGTCGTCGTCGACCCCGAGGGATACGTCGTGGCGCAGATGGCCGGCGAGGGGCACGCGTCGGCGATCGAGGCGATCGTCGACGAGCTGGTCGCCGAGCACGAGGCGAAGGGCACGCTGCACCGCGGCGACGGCCCGTACGTGCCGCCCGCCCCGACGTCGGGCACGCTGCGCTTCCCGGCCAAGGCGGTGACGCTGCCGGGCGGGAACCTGCTCGTGGCGGACGCAGGCCACCACTCGCTGGCCGAGCTCGCGCCCGACGGCGAGACGCTGGTGCGGCGGATCGGGTCGGGGGAGCGCGGGCTCGTCGACTCCCGGGGCGACGCCGTCCCGGACGATGCGCGGTTCAGCGAGCCCAACGGCCTGTGCCGGGTGCCGGACGAGCTGCGCCCCGCGCTCGGCTACGACGTGCTCGTCGCGGACACGGTGAACCACGCGCTGCGCGGCGTCGACCTGGCGACCGGGCGCGTGCGGACGGTGGCCGGCACCGGCGAGCAGTTCATGGTGGGCGGGCAGGAGAACGTGGTCGGGTCGACCACCGCGTTCGACCCGGCCGCGACGTACCCCGCGACGACGGTGCGGCTCAGCTCCCCGTGGGACGTCGCGTGGTCGCCGCGCCTGGGCGCCTTCGTCGTCGCGATGGCCGGGAACCACACGCTGTGGGCGTTCGACCCGGTGGCGGGCGACGGTCACGGCTCCGTCCGATTGCTCGCCGGCACGATGAACGAGGGGCTGGAGGACGGTCCGGGCGCCGACGCCTGGTTCGCCCAGCCGTCCGGGCTGGCGCCGGCGACCGGGCCGGGCGCCGCGGACGCGCTCTGGCTCGCCGACGCCGAGACGTCCGCCCTGCGGCGCGTCGTCCCCGCGGCCGACGGGACGGTCGACGTGAGCACCGCCGTCGGGCAGGGGCTGTTCGACTTCGGCCACCGCGACGGCGCGGCCGGCGAGGCGCTGCTGCAGCACCCGCTGGGCCTGGCCTCGCTCCCGGACGGAAGCGTCGTCGTCGCCGACACGTACAACGGCGCACTGCGGCGGTACGACCCGGCGGCGGGCAGTTCGTCGGGCACCGTGACGACGCTCGCCACCGGCCTCGCGGAGCCGAGCGACGTGCTCGTCGAGACGTCCGACGACGCCGTCCACCTGCTCGTCGTGGAGTCCGCCGCGCACCGGCTGACGCGGGTCGCGCTGCCGGCGGACGTCGCGGGCCGGGTGCTCGACGGCGGCGCGCACCGCGTGGCGCGCCCCGCGACGGAGGTCGCGCCGGGCGAGCTGCGGCTGGACGTGCCCTTCGTGCCGGCGCCGGGCCAGAAGCTCGACGACCGCTGGGGCCCGTCCACCGAGCTGCGCGTCAGCGCCACCCCGCCCGAGCTGCTACTGGACGGCGCGGGCGACGGCGTCGACCTGGGCCGCGTCCTGGTGCTCAACCCGGACGTCGCCGAGGGCGTGCTGCACGTGACGGCGAAGGCCGCGTCGTGCGACGTCGTCCCGCTCGGGCCGGACGGCGAGCCCGACCCCGACGTGTTCCCCGCGTGCCACCTGGCGCAGCAGGACTGGGGCGTGCCGGTGCGCGTCACGCCCGACGGCGACGCGACGCTCAGCCTGCCGCTGCGCGGCTGACCCGCGGCGCCGTCCCCGGGCCGTGACTAGGGTTCCTGCGTGACCACATCCGACGTCCTCGTCGCCGGCCCCGTGTCCTGGAACCGCATCGTGCAGCTCGACGCCCTGCCCGACCCGACGCCGCACACCGTCTTCGCACGCGGCGCGTACGACACGGTCGGCGGCACGTCCGCCGGCAAGGCGCTCAACCTGGCGAGCCTGGGCCGCGGCGTCGTGCTGCGCACCGTGCTCGGGGACGACGAGGACGGCGCGCGCGTGCGCGGCGTGCTCGACGACGCCGGGGTGCGCGTGCTCGCCGAGCCCTCCCCGGACGGCCGCACCGAGAGCCACCTCAACCTCATGGACCCGGGCGGCGGCCGGCTGTCCGTCTACCTGCGCGCGCCGGGCGAGGTCGCCGCCGCCGGGCCCGGGTGGGACGCCACGCTCGCGGCGGTGGATGCCGCCGCGGCCGTCGTCGTCGACCTCGCCGCGCACTCCGTCCCCGTGCTGGCCGCGGCCGCCGAGCGCGGCCGCGACGTGTGGGTGGACCTGCACGACTACGACGGCGTCGCGGACTTCCACCGCCCGTGGGTGGGCGCGGGCACGCACGTGTTCCTCAGCTCCGACCGGCTGGCGGACCCTCGCGCGTTCATGGCGGAGCGGCTCGACGCCGGGGCCCGGCTCGTCGTGTGCACGCACGGCGCCCGCGGCGCCACGGCGCTCACCGCCGACGGCTTCGTGGACGTCCCGGCCGAGCGGGTGGACGCCGTCGTCGACACCAACGGCGCGGGCGACGGGTTCTTCGCCGGCTTCCTCGACGCCCACCTGCGCGGGGCGGACCTCGCCGAGGCGCTCGCGGCGGCCGCGGCCCACGCCGCGCGGGTGGTGCGCAGCCAGGGCCTCGCGCCCGAGCACTGAGCCGCGTCGGGCCGGCGTCAGGCCAGGCCCGTGTCCCGCGCGACGATCGCCGCCTGCATCCGGGACACGACGCCCAGCTTGGCCAGCACCCGTGAGACGTGGGTCTTGGCGGTGGCCTCGGTGATCACCAGCTCGTCCGCGATGCCCTGGTTGGACAGGCCCCGGCCCAGCGCGCCGAGCACGTCCACCTCGCGCGGGGTGAGGTCAGCCAGGCGCGGGTCGCCGCGGTCCGGCGCCGTCCGCACGGCGGGTCCGGCGGGGACGGCCGGCGCCGCTGCCCCCGTGAGCTGGGCGAGCACGCGCCGGGTCACCTCGGGCGCGAGGACGCCGTCGCCGGCCGCCACGCGGCGCACCGCGTCGAGCAGGGCCGCGGGCTCCGCCGACTTGAGGAGGAACCCGGCGGCGCCGGCGCGCAGCGCACCGTCCACGTACTCGTCCAGGTCGAACGTGGTGAGCACGAGGACGTCCGCGAGGCCCTCGGCGGCGATGGCGCGCGTGGCGGCGATGCCGTCCGTGCCCGGCATCCGCAGGTCCATGAGCACGATGTCGGGGCGCAGGGCGCGGGCGTTGGTCACCGCGGCGTCGCCGTCGGCGGCCTCGCCCACCACCTCGACGTCGTCCGCGGCGTCCAGGAGCATGCGCAGCCCGGCGCGGATCGCGGCGTGGTCGTCGGCGATCAGCACGCGTACGGGGCCGTGGTCGGCGGTCGTCATGGCTGCTCCTCCACCAGGGGCACGCGGGCCAGCACGACCCACCCGCCGTCGTCGTCCGGACCCGCGGCGAAGGTTCCGCCCAGGCCCTCGGCGCGCTCGCGCATGGTCAGCAGGCCGGTGCCCGCGCTCAGCGCCGCGTCCGCCGCCGGCCGGCCACCCGGCCCGTTGCCGACCCGCAGGGTCACGGCGCCCGGCCCCTCGACCTCCCGGTCCAGGCGGAGGCGGACGGCGGCGCCAGGGGCATGCTTGCGCGCGTTGGTCAGCGCCTCCTGGGCGATCCGGTGCAACGCCTGCCCGACGGCCGCGGGCAGCGGGTCGCCCGCGACGCCGCGCGGGTCCTCGACCACGACGTCGACCCCGGACGCCCGGGCGGCGTCGACCAGGTCGGTGAGCCGGTCGAGCCGCCCCGGCGCGGCGAGCGGGTCGCGCGGCGCGTCGGCCCGCAGCAGCTGGATCATCGCGCGCATCTCCGTCAGGGACGCGACGGCGCTCTCGCGCACCTGGGCGAGGGCCGCCCGGTCGCGACCGGCGTCGGGAGGGGTCGACAGCGCCGCGCCCGAGTGGATGGCGATGGTGGACAGGTGGGAGGCGATGACGTCGTGCAGGTCCCGGGCCATCGCGGCGCGCTCGGCCTGCACGGCCTCGTGCCGCTGCGCGGCCGACAGCTGCTCGAGGTCGGCGGCACGCTCCCGCTCGAGCTCCGCCGCCCGGGCCGCCTCGTCCGCCCGGGCCCGTTCCAGCTCCGCGAGCTCCGACTTCTGCCGCACGTTGTCGGCCCACCACATCGGCACCAGCAGCACCGCCCCCAGCTGCAGCGCCGTGTACACGAAGTAGCGCACGTCGCGCTCGGCCTCCCCCGCGGCGACGGAGCCGATGACGACGACGGCCAGGGCGGTGCCCCACAGCCAGGCGCGCGACCGCGGCCCCGCCCAGAGCGCCGCCCCGTACAGCAGGTCCCACAGCACGAGGACGACGGCGAGGCTGCCGCCCCACGACAGGTCGACGAGCGTGACCGCGACGCCGCCGGCCAGCGCGAGCATCGGGTGCGTGCGCTTGACCAGGATGAGGGCGCAGCCGGCCGCGAGCAGCGCCACCCGCCACCACGGCTCGGGCGGGCCGAACGGCTCCGGCTCCCAGCGGACGATGTCCACCAGCCCCACCTCGAGCAGCAGCCACCCGAGGACGAAGGTGGTCACGGCGGTGACGACGTCGCCGCGCCGGTCGTCCGCGGTCACGAGCACACGCAGCGCGCGCAGGACGGTCCGCCACCAGGTCGTGCCGCCCGCCCTCGTGCCCCGGTCGGGGGAGGGCGCGGCGGGGTCGGTGGTCACCGTCCCATCCCAGCACAGGGCGGCGCGCGCCGGGTCGGTCGAAGGGTGTATCCGTGCGGGGCGCGACCGGCCCGCGCAGGATCACTCGTTCGGGCGACGACGGCGTCGGGGGTGCGTCGCGAGGATCGTGGGCATGGACCTCATCGACCTCGGCGGGCTGGAAGGCGCGGGCCTCGGCGTGCTCGCGGGAGCGCTGGTCGTGCTGGCGCTGATCGACTCGACCAGCTTCGGCACGCTGCTCATCCCCGTCTGGCTGCTCATGGCGCCCGGCCGCCCCCGCCCGGCGCGGCTGCTCGCCTACCTCGGCACCGTGGCGGGCTTCTACCTCGTGGTGGGGATCGTGGTGATGCTCGGGGCGGGCGCCCTGCTCGAGCGGTACGGCGACGCGCTGGACTCGCGGCCGGTCATGCTGCTGCAGCTCGCCCTCGGCGTCTTCCTGTTCGCCATCAGCTGGCGCTTCGACGGGAAGAAGGCCGAGGCGCGGGCCGCGCGTCAGGGCTCGCGGCCCGGGAAGCTGGTGCGCTGGCGGGCGCGGGCCATGGGCGTCGAGGCGGGGGCCGGCGGGGCGGGCACGACGGCGCCCGACGGCGCCGTGCCCGGCATGCTGCCCGGCCCGACGTCGACGGTCGCGGCGCCGCGCGCGTCGCTGCTGCCGCTGCTGGGGCTGGCGCTCGGCGCGGCGGCGCTCGAGGTCGGGACGATGCTGCCGTACCTGGCGGCGATCGGCCTCATCACGACGTCCGACCTGGGCACCGGCACGAGCCTCGGCGTCCTCGCCGCGTACTGCGTGGTCATGGTGCTGCCCGCGCTGCTGCTGCTCGGCGGCCGGCTGGCCGCCGCCCGGTTCGTCGAGCCGCTGCTGGCCCGGCTGGAGAAGTGGCTGTCCAAGAACGCCGTCGAGCTGACGGGCTGGGCCCTCGGTGGGCTGGGCGTGTTCCTCACCCTCAACGCCCTCGGCCGGCTCGGCTGGACCTGACGCGTCAGGCGTCCAGCTCGTCCAGCATCCGCTGCAGGTTGGCGCGCGCGGTGCGCACGTGCCCGGCCACCCAGTCGCCGGAGTACCCGCGGGGCACGATCTCCACGATCAGCAGGCAGGCGAAGTACGCCCGGTAGAGGCGCAGCCGCCGCCAGGCGTCCGGGTCGCCGGAACCCGGCGTGCCGTCGCCGACGCCCAGGTCCCCGCCGGCCTCCCGGTAGCCGGCCAGCAGGTCAGCGTCCACGGCGCCGGCGCCGAGCTGGTCCGCGCCGACGAGCTCGAACAGTGGGTCGCCCCACAGCGCCCGCTCGGCGTCGAGCGCCCCCACCACCGTGCGGTCGACGGGGTCGAGCAGCAGGTTGCCGGGCCACAGGTCGGCGTGCACGAGCCGCGGCGTCGTGACGGTCGCGAGCAGGTCGTGGTGTCGCTCGACGGCGGCCACGAGCCGGCCGGCGGGCAGGTCGACGCCCCAGCGCGCGGCGTCGTCGAGGGCGGCGCGGACCATGCCGGCGATCGCGTCCGGCCAGGTGGCGGCGGTGAGCCGGGCCTCGGGCGCCGGGTAGCCGAACCGGTCGCCGTCGCCGTCGCGGGCGAGGCGGTGCAGGCGGGCCATGAGGCCGCCCAGCGAGCGGCGCGCCCCGGCGGCGGTCGCCTCGTCGAGCTCGAGGGTGCTCCACAGGTCGCCGTGGAGGAAGGTCGTGACGAGGGCGTCGCCGTCCACGTGGGCGCGGGTGGTGTCGAGGTGCAGCACCTGCGGCACGGGCAGCCCGGCGGCGTGGGCGATGCGGTCGACCGCCGCCTCGGTGCCCAGCACGCCGTGCTCGTAGCGCAGCAGGCGGGACGTGTCCGCGCCGGTCACCTTGACCACTACCGTCCGCCCGTCGGCGAGGTCGGCGCGCAGGACGCTCGCGAACAGGCCGCCGCTCAGCGGGGCGACGCGACGCACGACCCCGAGCGGCGCGAGCAGCGCGACGACCTGCTCGTCGGAGACCGCCGTCTTGGTGAGCACGCGCGCGAGCGTAGCGGCTGCTCAGCCCGCGAGGAGCGCGGGCAGCTGGAGGAGGGAGTCGACGACGGTGGTGCGCGCCGCCTCGGGCCGCTCCGCGTGCAGGAAGCCCCACGGGCCGCGCCGGACCAGGATCGGCATCATGCCTGCGTCGGCCGCGGGCAGGACGTCGTTGTCGAGGCGGTCGCCGACGTAGGCGATCTCGGCGGCGGGGACGCCGGTGAGCTCGGCGACCTTCGCGAAGAACCCCGGGTCGGGCTTCTGCACGCCCCACTCGTCGGAGGTGCGGATCGCGTCGACGGGCAGGTCCATCGCCTCGAGCGCGGCGCGGGCCTGGGGCGGCTGGTTCCCCGCGACGACGACCGCGAGACCCGCGGCGCGCAGCGCGGCCAGCGCCTCCCGCACGTCGGGGTAGAGGTCGTCGGCGTCGAAGTTCTCCCGCAGGCCGGCCGGGTCGTCCGCCGCCCACCGCTCGATCTCGGCGGCGACGTCGAGGTCCGGGCGCACCATCTCGAACGCGCGCCGGTGCGGCAGGTCGAGGGCCGCGCACCCGCCGAGCACGCCCAGGAACGTCAGGGCCGGCACCTCCAGGCGGTCGGCCCAGCGGGTCCAGATCCGGGTCTCGTCGATGAGGGTCTCGCCGACGTCGAACACCACCGCACGCACCATGCCCGCGACCTTATCGGTCGCCCGGACGACGTCGGCGCGCCGCCGGGGGACAGCCGGTTGTCAGCGTCCGTTCAGATGTGGCGGCTATCGTGCGAAGCATGGCCGAACCGCGCGAAGCACAGGCAGTCCCCGTGACGCTGTCGACCGCCTCGGTGTACCCGCGCCGCGCGGCGTTCGCGTTCGAGGTCGCGGCCGAGCTGGGGTACGACGGCGTCGAGGTCATGGTGTGGGCCGACCCGGCCACGCAGGACCCGGCGCAGCTGCGGCGGCTGTCCGACGACCACGGGGTGCCGATCCGGTCGGTGCACGCGCCCACGCTGCTGGTCAGCCAGCGGGTGTGGGGCCGGTCGCCCGCGGACAAGCTGCGCCGCTCCGTCGACATGGCGGGCGAGCTCGGAGCCCCGACCGTCGTCGTGCACCCGCCGTTCCGCTGGCAGTACAAGTACGCCCGGCAGTTCCAGGAGCTGGTGCACGAGCTCAACGACTCCGACGGCGTCACGGTCGCGGTGGAGAACATGTACCCGTGGAAGCCGCGCTCCCGCGGCGACCGGGAGCTCAAGGCCTACCTGCCCGGCTGGGACCCCGCGGACCACGACTACGACGCCGTGACGCTCGACCTCTCCCACGCGGCGATCGCCCGCCAGGACGGTCTCGCGCTGGTGCACGGCTTCGGCGACAAGCTGCGGCACGTGCACCTCGCCGACGGCACGGCGTCGGGCCGCGACGAGCACATGGTGCCCGGCCGCGGCGACATGGCCTGCGACAAGGTGCTGGAGGAGCTGTCGCGGCGCGACTACGCGGGCGACGTCGTCGTTGAGATCTCGACGCGGAAGGCGCGGACGGCGAGCGAGCGGCACGCCGACCTGCAGGCGGCGCTGAAGTTCGCGCGGGCGCACCTCGCGCCGGTGCCGGAGCCGTACCAGCCGCCCCCGCCGGAGCACCACCACCTGCCCGCCGACGCCTGGTAGGCGCCGGGCGCGGCGAGGCCGTCAGGCCACGGCGACGCGGGCGCCGACGGCGCGCAGCACGAACGCCTCGGTGGCGCGGATTGCGCGCTCGCGCGCGGCGGGGTCGTCCGGGATGAGCCGGCCCGAGAGGCACGCGTTGACCAGCTGCACGGTCGGCTCGATGTCCTGCTCGGGGAACTCGCCCTCCGCGATCCCCGCGCGCAGGATGCGCTTGAGGATGGACTCCACGATCTCCGCGTGCTCGCGCAGCCGCGCCTGCGTGGTGCGCGAGAGCACGGTGCGCAGGTCCGGGCCGGGGGCGAGGTGGAAGACGCGGGTGAGCTGGGCCTGCTGGCGGATGTACGTCCGGAGCTGTTCGACGGGGTCGTCCACCTCGGCGAGGGCCCGCTCGAGGGTCTGCGCGTACTGCTCGGTCTCGTGGGTGATGAACCCCAGCAGCAGCGCTTCCTTGTCGGGGAAGTGGTTGTAGACCGCGGTGCGGCCGACGCCGGCCGCCGTGGCGATGTCGGCCAGCGTCACGGAGTCGAAGCCCCTCTCGGACATCAGCGTCGAGAGGGCGGTGAACAGCTTGTGCCGGGTCATCTGGCGGTGCTCGTGCAGGCTCTTGCCGATGATCTTGGGCATGCTGACATCATAGGCATCCGTTGTCAGCACCTCGGGACGCTAGGGTTCGGGTGTGACCGACCCCACCGCTCAGCCGGACGGCATCGTTCCCGACACCAAGGACTGGACCTGGGTGCTGCAGCGCCCCTGTCCGGAGTGCGGCTTCGCGGCCGCCGACGTGGAGCCGGCGGACGTCGGGCCGGCCGTCCGCGGGACGCTGCCCCGCTGGCGCGCGGCCCTCGGGCGCCCCGACGTCGCCGAGCGGCCGCGGCCCGACGTCTGGTCGACGCTCGAGTACGCCGCCCACGTGCGCGACGTCTTCCGCATCTTCGACGAGCGCCTCGCGCTGATGCTGGCCGAGGACGACCCGGCGTTCGCGAACTGGGACCAGGACGTCGCGGCGCTCGAGGGCGACTACGCCCACCAGGTCCCGGCCGTGCTCGCCGACGAGCTCGACGCCGACGGCGCGGCCGTCGCCGCGTCGTTCGACGCCGTCGCGCC
This sequence comes from Isoptericola sp. NPDC057391, assembly GCF_042668085.1. Lineage (NCBI taxonomy): Bacteria > Bacillati > Actinomycetota > Actinomycetes > Micrococcales > Promicromonosporaceae > Isoptericola > Isoptericola sp. NPDC057391. The sequence goes on from NZ_JBHVBO010000025.1 coordinate 24,076, forward strand.
CGGCGAGGCGGAGCGCACCGGCCGCCGGTCCAACGGCTCGGTCTTCACCGTGCGCACGCTGGGGCAGTACTTCCTGCACGACATCGTGCACCACCTGCACGACGTGCGCGCCTGACGGCGGTCACCTCACGTCTTCGCAGGTCACACGTTCGCAACACGGTCGTGACACGCGGGTGACGGCGGGGCCGGTACGGTCCGCGCCATGGCCAGGGTCCCGGCGCTCGTCCCCGCGGAGCACACCTCCGACCACGTGCTCGTCGTGCCGCGCCCGGCAGGCGACGGCGGCCCGGGCGAGGACCTGCTCGGGTGGGCCGCGGCCTGGTTCGACGACGTCCGCTGGCTGACCGCGCCGACCGCGGCGGCGCCGGTCCGCCCCGCGGGCGGGGCGCGGTTCCACGGCGTGCGGGCCGCGGCCCGGCCGACCGCGGGGGTGCTGCGGCTGGGCGAGGAGCACCGTGCCACCGGGCCCTTCCCGCTCGACGGCGACGCGGCCGCAGTGCTGGGGTGCGCGCACCCGGCGGACGCCTGGGCGCTCGGCCGTGCGGACGGCGCGCTCGACTCCCGGGGCGGCCGGCCCGCCGTGCACGACGACCGCGACGGGATCGCGCGGGCGTTCGCCGCGGCGCTGCCCGTGGGGGAGGAGCTGCGCCTCGTCGGCTGGGCGGTCGCGGTGGCCCGGCGCGCCTCGGGGCTGCTGCTCGCCGACGGCCGGCAGGTGCTGCGCCCCGACCCGGGCGCCTCCGTCGACCTGTCGGTCTGGCCGGGGCGCCCGGTGCCCGCCGAGGAGCTGCTCGAGGTGGTGCGGGCCGTGGTCGCCACCTCGACGCTCGAGGCCGTGCCGGACGGTCCCGGCCACCGGGTGCTGGCCCGGACGGCGTACGACGGCGACCTCCTGGTCACCCAGGAGGCGGCCGCCGGGCTGCCGCGCGCGCTCGCAGCCCGGACGTGGCCCGACGGCGCCCCGACGACCGTCGTCCGCCTGGCGTGGCGGCCGCAGGACCCGTACGAGCTGCAGGTCTCCGACCCGTCGGGGCTGCACGTGATCGCCCGGGACCGGGCGCGGGCCCTGCTGGCGAGGGCCGCGACGCTGCTGCACGGCCGGGCGGGCGGAGCCGTCGTGGACGACGCGGGGTTCGAGGTGTCGGCGCGTGGGCTGGAGCTGCGGCGCGTGCCCCCGACGCCGGGGTCGCGCGCCTGGGTGTGAGGGGCGTCGTCCACAGAGGCTGTCCACAGCCCCTGTCCACAGGGCGAGGTGGATGGGAGCGCGACCTCCCGTGGTCCCTCACCTGCGACGTTTCAGCGTGGAACGCTGCGCGAGCGCACGCGGCGAGCCGTCCGGCGGGACCGGGCCTAGCGGACGGGAGCCTCGTGCGAGCCGCGAGATCCTGCGGATCGCGTGCCGCCACCGGCGGGCCGGCGCCGGCCCCGTCGCGGGCGGTGCGAGGGCGCGAGGGTCGGGCGGGGCGTGTCGCGCCCGGCGCGTCGTCCACAAATTTCTTCCACAGGGCTGTGGGTGACGTGGGGATTCCGCGGGTCGCCCTGTGGACGAGCCTGTGGCCGAAGGATCCACCCGGAAAACCTGCCCCGCACCCCTTGCACCGCTCCCGCAGCAGGTCTAGAAACGTGCGTACCGGTCTTGCGGAGGCCGGGCCGACGATCACCCGAGAGGGCGGTCGCCTGCCCGCTCCACGGGACACGGTCGACCGGAGAACGACGGGCCGTCCCGTACCGCGGTGCGGGTTGTGGGTGACGACACAGGTGCCTGTACGGGGCCGGAAGACCACCCGCGTCCGGCTGTTCGTGGAGAACGCGTTCCTGAGAGGCGACGACGCACCAGGCCTCGACGGGACACGGCGAGCGGTCGGGGTCGTGACGTCGCCACGGCACCCCTGGTCCCCGGGACCGTCGATCAGGGGTACGCGGTTCTCTCCGAGGCCCCCCGGCCGCCCCGGGGGGCCTCGGCACGTCCGGGCCGTGTGCTCTCGCCGTCGTGCCGCCCGGCCTACGCTCGGGCCATGAGCAACCTCGAGACCCGCCCGGCCGAGCGCACCTGCTCCGCCGGCGACCGGCCGGCCGGCGTCGAGCTGCTGACCGCCCGCGACGTCCCGCTCGGCGGCCCCCGCGCGATGAACGTGCGGCGCACCATCCCCCAGCGGCAGCGCTCGCTGGTCGGTGCCTGGTGCTTCTGCGACCACTACGGCCCGGACGACGTCTCGGCGTCCGCCGGCATGCAGGTGCCGCCCCACCCCCACATCGGGCTGCAGACCGTCTCGTGGCTGTTCGCGGGCGAGATCCTGCACCGCGACTCGGTGGGCTCCCTGCAGACGGTGCGTCCCGGCGAGCTGAACCTCATGACCGCCGGCGTCGGCATCTCGCACTCGGAGGAGTCGCCCGCGCAGGGGCGTCCGCCCCTGCTGCACGGCGTCCAGCTGTGGACGGTGCTGCCCGAGGCCGACCGCACGTCCGAGCCGCACTTCGAGCACCACGGCGACCTGCCCGTCGCGACGACGGACGGCGCGCGCGTGCAGGTGTTCATGGGCGCGCTGGAGGTCGCGGGGGACCGGCTCGTGTCGCCGGCCCGCACGTACACGCCGATCGTCGGGGCCCAGCTGGACCTGCCGGCGGGCGGCGGCGTCACGCTGGGGACCGACCCGGCGTTCGAGCACGCCCTGCTCGTCGACGCCGGCGACGCCGCCCTCGAGGGCGAGACGGTGCCGCCCGCCGAGCTCGGCTACGTCGCCCCCGGGCCCGACCGGCTCGTCGTGACGGCGGGCGCGTCCCCCGTGCGCGCCGTCCTCATCGGCGGCGAGCCGTTCACCGAGGACGTCGTCATGTGGTGGAACTTCGTGGGGCGCACGCACGACGACGTCGCGCGGGCACGCGCCGACTGGATGGCCCAGGTCGCGGACGACGGCGAGGGCACGCCCACCCGCTACGCCCCCGGCGCCGCCGGCCGCCGGTTCGGCGAGGTGCACGGGTACGCGAGCGGGCCGCTGCGCGCGCCGGCGCTGCCCGACGTGCGGCTGCGGCCGCGCACCCGTCGCTGACGGCGCCGACGGCGCGCGTCAGGTCCGCGGGAACGTCACGCGCACCTTCGCGACGCCGTCGGACGCGGAGCGCACGGTGATCCGCAGGGCGCCCGAGCGCGTGGTGAACGACGAGCCGTGGCGCAGGTGGGAGTGCCGCCGGGACTCCGCGCCCATCGGCACGATCAGGTGCTCGCCGGGGTACGCCCACGTGGAGCCCTGCCGCCCGAGCCTGCTCACCGTGACCCCGTACGCGACGGTGTAGTTGCCGGCGGCCCGCCACGGCATGCCGCCGAGGTGCGGGTAGCGCGCGCCGGACGGGCGGCGGAGCTCGACGTAGTACGACTGCCCGGTCCTCGGGTCGACGGCGCGCAGCAGGGTGGGCCGGGTGGTGGTCCGGTGGCGGGCGTCGAGCTTCACGGTCCGGGCCCCCGCCTTCTTCGTGACGGTGACGACGTCGGACGCCGGGAGCACGCCGAGGCGCTTCCGCTGCGCGCCGGACAGCGGGGCGGTGCCGACGGCCGCGAAGTCGGCGCCCATGAGGTCCATCGGGTCCAGCCCTTCGACGGCGCCGCAGCGCGAGGACGTCAACGCGCGGTCGGGGACGCCACCGGTGCACCAGCCGACGCCCGAGTGCTCCAGGCCAATGTTGTGCCCGAGCTCGTGCGCCAGCGTGGACACCGCCGTCCGGTACTGGGCGTGCCGGAAGCGGGAGCTGGGGGTCGCGCCGTCCGGCCCGCCGAACAGCGAGAACGACCAGGCGCCGGGGTTGTCGCGGCTCGCCCTGCTCGGCAGCGAGCCGAGGCCCAGCGTGCCGCCGCACGTGTCCGTCTCCCGCGGCCCGCCGGGACGGTCGCCGCGCAGGTAGGGGAACAGGACCACGAGGTGCTCGCGCCTGCCCGGGCCGCGCGTGCTGGAGCCCATCCAGCCCGCGCCGTAGTGTGCGCGCCCGCCGCGGTTCACCTGCTTGACGATGCGCCGGGTCGTGGTGCAGGAGCCGTCGCCCGTCTCGACGCGCTCGATGGCCGACGAGCGCACGAACCGGACGCGCCCGCCCGACTGCGTCGACCAGTACGCCGACACCTTGGCGAGCAGCCTGTCGACGTCGGCGTCGCGCACCAGCTGCGCCGCCCGCTTCTTCGACATCCAGTGCGGCGTCGCGACCGCGACGTCCACGCGGTGCACCCTGCGGTCCGTCTGGGCGCGGACGGAGGTGCGCGAGAGGTCCGGCCCGGTGACGGCGGACTGCCACCGCACGGTGTCGTCGAGGACGGCCTCGGGCGCGACAGGGTCGGGCACGGCGGTGCCGACCGGGGCGACGGCGCGCGGGGCGACGGTGCTCGGGGCGGCGGCCGGCGACGCCGGGGCGCCGACGGCCGCGAGCGGCTCCGCCAGCAGCGCCGTGGCGACGAGGGCGGCGACGGTGATCGCGCGTGCCTGCATGGTTCCCCCCGGGGCGTCCTCGCCCGGCGTCGGGCGGCCGTCTCGACGCGGCGTCGAGCGTGCGAGGCAGCCTATGCACGCGCGCACCGGCTTGCCCCCGGTACGGCGGGTGAACCGCGGCGTCGCGTCGCTCAGGCGAGGTGCAGCTCGACCACCGGCACGACCCGCCGCCAGTCCGCCTCGCCCTGCCCGGCGGCGAGCGGCTCGGCCCACTCGGCGAGGACGGGGCGGAGCGTCGCCCACGGGCCGGGGTGCGCGTCGGTGTACGCGCGCAGGACCGCGGCGCCGTCGTCCGGGGCCAGCACGACCGCCCGGGACCGCACGTCGCGCCGCGTGCCGATGGACACCAGCACGCGCGGGTCGGCCTGCACGTTGCGGAACCACTGCGACCGCGGCCCGAGCCCGGCGACCACGACCGCGCGGTCGGGCGCCGGCCGCGCGACCACCTCGAGCACGACGTACCGCCGCTCCCCGCTGCGGCGCCCGCGGTGCTGCATCATCAGCAGGCGCCCGCCGGCGAGGAAGCCGAGGCCCGCCCGGAACAGGCCGATCGGCGCGCGGACGAACCAGCGGGTGTGCAGCAGGCGGGACGCGAGACTCATGCCTGCGAACGTATCGGCGCCGGCCGTCGTCGTCCCGTCGACCGCGGCGAGCGGCCGGTCCGGGACGACGAAGGCCCGGACCGAACGGTCCGGGCCTCGCGATGGAGCGGGTGACGGGAATCGAACCCGCGCTGTCAGCTTGGGAATCTCGCTTGACGAGGTATCGGATGATTTGTCGACCAGCACGAATGGCGTGCTGACCTGCACCTATGGTAGCTGCCTCGTGAGCCGCAGTGAGTCGAGATGAGCCCTCGTGAGGGCAGGCTAGGTCACGTTAGGTCACGCCGTGCCACCCGTTGGTGGCGCCGGTCTGTCCACAACTCGACTGGAGCTGGGTGAGCGGCGAGCGGGGGTGCGGCGTCGGCGAGGTTGACGAGCGCTGGACGCCCTTGGGCGCCGCGTTGGAATTCATCCTCTGCGGATTGCTTGCTTGCCCGGCGTGTTCGTCCTGCGGAATGTGTCCCGCTCTGAGAGACTCCGGACGCCTTGTGATAGCGCCTAGGAGGTCGAGTGATCGAGGAAATGCCTGACTCGGAACCGTATACTCCGTTTCCATCATTTGTCGATTGGCTGTCGGCCGAATTTGACTCTCGCGTCGCCGATCAGTATGCGGCACTTCTGGAACAGTCGCGGTCCAAAGCGACTCAGGAGCAATTGGACAACGCGCTAGCCGTGGCAACAAGGTTTGCAGCGGTTGACACTGGAGCGATCGAGGGGCTTTACACCGTCGATCGCGGGTTCACACGTACGATTGCGACGCAAGCCGCTGCATGGGAATCCGCGCTTCAAACACGAGGTGAGCAAGTAAAGCGCGCGATCGAGGATGCCATTAGTGCCTATGAATTCGTGCTGAATGCTACAACTCATTCCACGCCCATATCGGAGATGTGGATTCGAAACCTCCATGAAGTCGTCTGTGCGAGCCAGGACACGTATCGCGTGTACACTTCGAACGGGCCGGAAGATCGCGCCCTAGCGCGAGGTGCGTACAAGCTGCTTCCTAATAGTCCGACTAGCGCGTCGACGGGAAAGGTCCACGCCTATGCCTCGGTCGCGGACACGGGGCCAGAAATGGCTCGCCTGGTTGTCGAGTTGCGATCTGAGGAGTTCAGGGCCGCCCATCCAGTTGTCCAGGCAGCTTATGCGCACTATGCGTTTGTCTGTGTTCATCCGTTCGCGGACGGGAACGGCCGCGTTGCGAGGGCGCTCGCTAGCGTATTCCTATACCGCTCGCCGGGGGTGCCATTGGTTATCTTCGCTGATCAGCGAGACGAGTATCTTGATGCGCTGGAAGCAGCAGACGCCGGCGACCCTATGCCATTCGTAGTATTTACGGAAGAACGTGTGCTTGACGCAGTGAACATCGTCCGAAACTCGCTGCGGGCTGGCCCGTCGCTGGCGAAGAGCGTGGCCGAGCTGACAGAAATATTCGGGATTGATGCAGGGTTTGCGGAGATGGTATCGATTGCTAGCAGGCTTCGGAACAATATAGATTCGGAGCTCAAGCGGCAGATCGCGGCACTCTCGCTGCCGCCTCAGGTGGAGGTCGGCCCGGTGCACAGTGAAGCAGGCATCGCGGATAAAGTTCCCCCACCCGAGGGATACTCGGACATAGGCCCGGACGGCAGATTGATGATCTGGGCCAGATCCTCGTGGCCCGTGAAATTTGACATTCGGCACGGGTTGCCCATCTATGTAAAGGTGGACCCGTCAGCGGTGGTCGATTTTATTGTGCCTTCGACCGACGGGGATCGACTTGAGGTATGGCTTCGTGAAATGCGCCCAGTCGTGACCGAGAGCCTTAAAATGCGAATATCGACATGGGTCGAGGCGCGCCTTTCGGCGGTCATCGTAGACATCAAGAAGCGCGCATCTTCGTAGGGGGCCACTGAGATTGCCCTTGCAGGCGCCTTGCCGGTCGGGGCGCCGTTCATGAAGTTGGAAAGTCCCGCACAGTCGAAAAGAGCTCCTGTTGCACGGGCTGGACAGCGGGCGCGCGCAGTATCCGGCCAGCTCGCCGCGCTCGGTCTACACGTGCGTGGCATGACACGCAACGTGGCTCGTAACGATCGACGTCGAGTGAGTAGGTCGACAGTCCGAAATACCGCAGCTCAACAAGCTCGGCGGGGTCGGTGTGGTCGTACGACCAGTGTGCCGCCGCCAGCCCGCAGTCGACGCAGAAGTGCGCGCGGGCCAGCCCGCGTTCCCGCCTGACGCGCCAGTGAGCGTCCGCGTAGGTAACGAGGGGTTGCCGGCGATGCTCCCACCGGTCGCCGCACGTAAGCGTGCGGCCGGTGGTGAGGCCGTCGCGGTAGAGCTCGACGATGCGCCCGCAGTCGCACCGGCACAGCGCGGTGCGCCCGCCGGGGGTCGCGGGGTCGTCGAGGACGACTACGGTGCCGAACCGCAGCCCGGTGAGATCTCGGCGGCGTCGCATCGGGCAGTGGGCGCGGAGTATGGGCCGGCGGTCAGCGCCGGTGGAGGATGCCGGCGCCGACGTGCTCGCCGGGGTACACCACGAGCGGGATGCCGTTGTCCTGCGGGATGACGACGGGCTCGGGTGCGACGGGCTCGGGACGGGCGGGCAACCCGAGCAGCGACCGGGCACGCTCGGGGCTCATGCCGGCCGCGAGAGCTTGCGCGAACGTCTGCACCCGCCGGTGCTCGGCCGCGAGCTGGTCGACGGCGCCGGCGGTGCTCTCGCCGGCCGCGGCTACGTCGTCGATCCGTCCGCCGAGCGCGCCGGCGAGCATCCGGCGGTCGTGCTCGCCGTGGTCGTCGTGGGTGACGGTGTGGGCGGTCGGCCAGGGGGTGTATCCGGTGCTCATGAGCGCCTCCCTTCGAGGGTCCGCAGGTGGTCGGCGACGAGCTCGCGCCGCGGCCGGCCGTCGACGTTCTCGGCGTCGAGCAAGAGTCGTTCGGCGTGCGCGCGGCACAGCGTGCACAGCCGGGCGCGGGCAGCGACGGGGCCCGGGGCGGCGACGGGCAGGAGCTCGATTTCGTCGAGCTGGCCGCAGCTCGGGCACGTGTGCTCGCGCGTCCAGCGCTCGACTTCCGCCCGCCGGCGTGCCTCGCGCTCGGCGTCGGCGAGCCGGCGGCGATGGGCGCGTGCGGCGAGCTCTAGCCGCTCGCCGTGCATCCATTCCGCGAACCCGTCGGGGCCGGTGACGCGCTCGCGCACCGTGAACACGAGCGCGGTCTCGTCGCCGACGACGAGACCGCGGGGCAGCGGGTCGCCCTCGTCGCCGCCGGTCGGCCCGACAGACCGCGCCCCGTCGGCGGCGTCGACGAGCTTTCGGTACAGCCGTTCGCCGTAGTTGCGTGCGCGTAGCTGTGCAGCTTCCGATCTGGTGATGTTCCCGTGGTCCCGGGCCCACTCGATCATTTCGGCCCACCCGAACGTGTGCTCGCGCACCGCGCCCGAGCGCCAGTAGGCGTCGCGCAGCTCGGCCGGTGGGCTCGCCGCGGCGTAGTCGTCGCGCAGCTCGCGCGGGACGTGGAACGGGTCGGCGGTGTCGTCGGTCCAGTCGCGGTGCGGGTAGTGCGCGGGCGGGAACGGTGCCCCGTCGACGTCGGGCTCGGTGGGCGGTGCGGGGTGCGTCGTCGTCATGGGGTGGTCTCTCCCTCGGGGGTCGGGGTCGGCGTCGGGTGCGTGAGCTGGCGGTCGCGGCGCTCTCGGTAGAGCCGGGCACGGGCTCGCTCGAACCGCAGCCGGCCGGCGAGCTGGGCACGCTCGGCCGGGGTGCCGGGGCGCGGGGAGCGTTCCAGCACCCCGAGCAGCGCGTCGTGTACGGCGTCACGGGGTGGCAGCCGCTCCGCGAGGGGGTCACGGGTCGCGTGTGCACGGCTCGGGGTGCGGTCGAACTGGTCGAGCTCGTCGAGCACGTCCGCCGGCCGCACGAACCACCGGCCGGCGCGGCGGCGTGCCGACGGCCACCGGCCGGTGCTCATGTGCCGGCGCACGGTGCGGTGCGGGGTGTTGGTCTGTTCGGCCACGTCAGCACTCGACCACCACCCGTCGGCCACCGGCAACGGATCGTGGCCGCTACCGGCAACGGCCACCCACACGGCGAGGCGGTCGGCATCGTCCAGCGCCGCGCGAGCCTGCGAGCCGGCGTCACGACGCGCGCGCCAGCTCGGGTCGGCGAGCCGGTCGACAAGCCACTCGACGACGACGGCATGCACGCGGCGCGCGGTCTCGGCGTCGAGCTCGACGCCGAGCTCGGCGCCGGCATGAGCGGTCACCACGCCGACAGCCCGGCACCCCGAACGGCCGGCATCCCGTTCCGCAGCAGGGACACAACGGACGCACGGCACCCGCTGAGGGGCGCCGTGCGACGCCCTGGCGGCCGTTCCCTGCCCGGCGCGACGGATATACCCGACAGAGGGGTTACGGGTCCTGTACGGCGATCGCGCGCCCGCGGGCTCGGCCGGCCAGCGGGCTCGGCCGTCGTGCGTGCCACGGCGGGCGCCGCAGGGCGGCCGTGGCGCGCGCCGACCGCAACGAGCCGGCCCCGGCCGGCGCGCGGCCGGGTCGTCAAGCCGTCGAGCTGCCCCCGCCCGGGGTGGGCCGGGGTCGTGCCGGGACTTCCCCGGGTTTTCGAGTCGACCCCCGCGGAAACGGCGGAATTCCGCCGTTTTGTTGAGGGTCTAGAGAGAGACGGGAGAACCTCGGGGTGTACTGAGCCGGCCCGCACCCGGAAAAAAGCCCGGGTCCCGGTCTCGCGCCTCGCGCTCATAATTTCACGCTCCGACGACGGCGGTTCGCTCTCGTGCTCGTCGAGCTCGTCGTCGAGCTCGACGACGGCGGGCCGGCGAGCTGGTCGGCGGCGCGAGCTGGCCGCGCGCTCGTCGCGCGCCCGGGTCTCGGCAGCTCCGGGGAGCTGGTCGAGGTAGGCCAGGCGCCCGCCCGGACAGTGCGGGCAGCTCGCCACCGGGTATCCGTGCGCGCACGCCGGCGGGCGCCCCCGCTCGGCAGCCGCACGGCAGGCAGTGCACCCCCCGGGGGTACACCGTGCACGCACCCCCCGGGGGGTCCGTCGGGAGGGGTGCCGGGGGGCGTCATCACGACCACCCCGGCGGAGCGTCGAGCCCGGCGGAGTCGGGCCCGTCTTCGAGGTAGGCGAGGCGCCCGCCCGGACAGTGCGGGCACGTGGTGGCGTCGCGCCCGTGCGCGCACGGGCGCGCGTGCGTCTTCTGTTCTGTTCTGTTTAGTTCGGTGCGGGATATCCCGCGAGGTTCCCCGCAAGGTTTCCCGCGAGGTTCCCCGCGAGGTTGAGATAGCGAGCCTTGCGGGTTATCCCGCGACGTTGTGGATAGCGAGCCACGCGGGGTATCCCGCGAGGTCCGATAGATGGGGAGCTCTTCGGTACGGCTCGGGCCGATCAACCGCTCGGCCGCTCGGCCTGATCGTTTCGCGCCGACGACAACGACGTGTCCGCTCCCTTCAAGTAGGTCGAGGGCGTTGCGCACGTCCCTCGTGGTGAGCGCGCACGCCTCGGCGACGGTGCGCGGCGACACGTTCGTTATGCCGCGCCAGTCGGCAAACGTCGCCAGCGCGGCGAGGACGACCTTGACGTTCCCGGCGCCGATGCGTCGGTCGCTCGGTAGGTCGTCCTGCCGGAATGCCCAATACACGACGGCATCGTTGAAGACACGCGCGTCGGGATCGCGCCGGGTCTCGTGCCGGTCGCGTGTCCCGCGGCCGGCGTCGTTGGTGTCCGGCGCCGGGGGCGTGGTGCGGCGCCGGTTGGTGAACACGGATGCCGCGGCCCCGATCCTCGTCGGCTCGGTGGTCACGACCGATCACCTCCGCCGAGCCATGACGACCGGCATACTGGTCCGGTCGTCGTGCCCGTTGGTAGCGGCCGAATTGACGTTGGCGGCGGTCCCGGTGCCCTCGGGACCGCCGCACCCCTTTTCCGGGTGTGGCGGCCCGGTGTCGACGAGCTCGTACCCGGCGGCGAGATACCCGCGTAGCTGTTCACCCGTGGGGGTGGGGTGCACGAGCCACACCGTGTCGACGTCGCGCAGCCGCTCGACGCGCTGCCGGGCGGCGTGCAGCGCAGACAGCGCCACGAGCCGGCCGGGGCCGGGAGTGCCGCCGACGGCGGCGTGTACGGCGTCGAGGTCGAGCACGACGTCGCCGGGCGCCCGTCGGCGGGTGACGACAGCCGCAGTGTGAGGGCCCGTCACGAGCACCCGGCGTTGCCGGCGGGGCGGTGCGGAATGGTCGGGGGACGTCATGACCGGCCCGCTCATCCGGCGTCCCGGACGGCGGGGATCGTCTGGGCGGCGACGTACTCGTCGAGATCTCGTCGACGGACGCGGCTGAGCCGGCCGATCTTGACCACGGGCAGGCGCCGAGCACGGATGAGCTTGTGCACCGTCTGCCAGTGGATGCCGAGCAGCTCGGCGGCTTCCTCCACGCGCAGCAGCTTGTCGGGGTCGGTGACGTCGCCCGCGGGCGGGAATGGGGTTTTCGGGGTCGGGTCGGTGTTGCTCACGGATGAGGTCCCTTGCGTCGAATCTGCCGGCCGGGCAGGCGACAAGGGGCGCGAGGCGGCGCGCGTGGGCGGGCCGGTGGTCGCTCAGGCAGCAGCGGGTGCCGTCGCTCGCGCCCGCAGGTGCGGGGGAGCGGCCGTGAGTACGCAATCGGTGAGCACAGCGAGGTGCGGCGGGGGCGGGTCGGGCGCCGGCGACGGCTCGTTGTTGGCGAGCTCGTCGCGGGCCGACGCTGCGAGGTCGACGGCGGCGAGCAGCGCGGCGACGAGCAGGAGGAACCGGGAGAGCTGCGCACGGGCGCGGTGGTGGCGCAGCGCGACGAGCACGAGCAGGTAGGCGACGTGTGCTGCGGGCGGTTCGGGCGAGCCGGGGTAGCCGGCGAGGTGTTCCTCGCGGGCGTGTAGCTCGGCCGGGCTCACGTTCAGTCGCAGGTACTCGTGCGCGTCGACGCCGTACAGGGTCGGGGCGCCGTCCGCGGCGATCCGGTCGAGGTAGCCGGACACGATGCGCCATAGGTGCCCCGGGGCGGCGAGGTGGCCGGGTGCGAGCTCGGCGGCGAGCTCGTCGACGACCAGCTCGACCGGCCAGCCGTCGTTGAGCCGTAGCTCGACTCGGGCGAGAGCTCGCCGTGCCGGGTCGTTCGAGCCCAACCACTCGACGGTGCGGCGCAGGGCTGACGCGCTCACACCCCGTTCGGAGTTCGACGGGGCGCGGTCGGCGCGCGCGAGCGCGAGCTCGGCGAGGCGCACGTCGTCCT
>NZ_JBHVBO010000026.1:0-35354 GCF_042668085.1 Isoptericola sp. NPDC057391
GTTCGAAACCCCGTGAGGTAGTGGTCCGGACCACTACCTCGCGGGGTTTCGAACTACCTCGCGGGGTTTCGAACTACCTCGGCGTCAGCCGGGCATGCCCCCGACGGTGCTGCCGGGCTTCAGCTCGCCGTCGCGGACGTCGGCCCAGAACTGGTCCAGCGTGTCCTCGTCGAGCAGCACAGCCGACCCGACGTCGGGACGCGGGGTGAACCCCGGGTCCTCGATCGGCGGGGTGCCCGTGACGCCCTCCGGGCCCGTGGCCGCCTTGAAGGCCAGGCCGAGGCGGCCGAGGTCGACGATGCCGGTCTTCTCGTCCACGGTGAGCGCGTCGGTGCCGGCGTTGACGAGCTGCACCTGGTTGACGGGGTTCAGCAGCACGCTCGGCTTGACGACCTTCTCGGCGACGGCGGCGATGACCTGCTGCTGCCGCTCGGCCCGGCCGATGTCGCCCTTCGGGTCCGAGTAGCGCATGCGCGAGAACGCGAGCGCGGTCGCGCCGTCGGCCACGTGGCAGCCGGCCTCCCACGTCAGGCCGCTCTTCGGGTCGTCGACGTCGCGGTCGTAGCAGAGCTCGACGCCACCCACGGCGTCGACGATCTCCTCGACGCTGCCGAACCCGACCTCGACGTAGTGGTCGACCTTGAGGCCGGTGAGCTGCTCGACCGTCTCGACGAGCAGCGGGGCGCCGCCGAAGGAGTACGCGGCGTTGACCTTGTTCGGGTCGTGGCCCGGGATCTCCACGTACGTGTCGCGGGGGATCGAGATGAGGGAGGCGGGCCCGCTGCGCGGCTTCTGCAGCACCATGATCGTGTCCGTGCGGGCGCCCTCGGTCCCGTCCTCCGGCACGGTGCCCGTGCCGCGCGCGTCGGAACCGGCGAGCAGGTACGTGGTGCCGGGGGTGCCGTCGGCGTCGGACAGGGCGTCGACGTGCTGGAGCTTGCCGTTCGCCCAGACGACCAGGCCGATCGGCCACGCCAGGAGGAGCACCAGGAGCAGCACGAGGACGAGGCCGGCGACGCGCCCCTTGCGCACGCGGAACCCGCCGCCCCCGGCGGTGGCCGCGGCGGCGCCGCCGCCCCGCCCGGGCGGGGGCGTGCGCCGCGCCTGGCCCGGCGCCGACGCGGGCATCACGCGCGTGCCGGAGCCCTGCCGGGCCTGAGGGGCGCGCGACTGGGGCGCGCGGGAGGCGGGGGCCGACGCCGAGGAGCCGCGCGGCGCGTACGACCGGGGCTTCTGCTGGGCGCTGCCGCGCCGCTCGGGCGGCGTCGTGGGGATCTCGCGCGACGACTGCCGCCGCACGCGCGGCTCGACGGGGGCGGCGTCGTCGCGCCGGCCCACGCGGCCGCCCGTCGGCGGGGCGGACGGGCGGGAGCCGCCGCCCACGGGGATGGCGTCGCCGGAGCCGCTGGGCCGGTCGGACCGGCCGCCGGACGGCGTGAAGCTCGGCGGGATGCGCTGGTCGTCGTTGCTCATGGTTCTCCCGCGCTCATCCGCACACCGACGTCACGTCGGCGCCCGTGAACGCCTCCTCGCCGGCGTCGCGGGTCCGCTTCGGCTCGGGGCTCTGCTCGCCCTCGCCGGAACCGTCCTCGGCGGCCTCGTCGTCCTGCGTGCCCGGCTCGTCGTCGGCCACCGGGGTGGCGTCGACGTCGCCGGTGGCCTCGGCGTCCTGCGTGCCGGTGCCGGCGTCGTCCTTGGCGCCGTCCTTCGTCGCGCCGTCCTCGCCGCCGTCGGACTCGGACTCGGTCTCGATCGCGTCGCTCAGCGGGCGGTCGTGCTTGAGGTTCTCCCACACCTCGTCCGCCTCGTCGCTGAGCAGGACGTTCGCCGCGTTGTTCGGGTCGTACTCGTACGGCGCGGTCATGAACGCGATGGTGTCAGGGCGGACGTTGCGCGCGCTGTACGCGAGCCCGGCGAGTCCCTGGATGGAGGCGAAGTTGCTGCTCATCGTCATGGAGCCGGTCACGGCGCCGAGGAACCTCAGCGACTTGGTCGGGTCGGCGAGCGTGCCGGCGCTGAGCACCTGGCGTGCGACGGCGGCCAGCAGCTCCTGCTGGCGCCCGATGCGGCCGAGGTCCGACCCGTCGCCCAGCCCCTTGCCCGTGCGCGCGCGGGCGTACTTGAGCGCGGTGTCGCCGTCGAGCTCCTGCACGCCGGCCGACAGCACCAGGTGGTCGGCCTTGGGCGCGTCGATGTCCTCGGGGATGCACAGCTCGACGCCACCGAGCGCGTCGACCATCTTCTCGAAACCGGCGAAGTCCACGACGACGAAGCCGTTCATGCGGACGTCGGTGATCTCCTCGATCGTCTGCATCGTGCACAGGGCGCCCGACTCGACGTCGCCGCCCGTCATGACGCCCTGGGCGAAGGCCCCGTTGAACTTCGAGCCGGAGATCGGTGCGGTCTGCCCGCCGGAGGAGGTCGGGCACGACGGGATGTCGACGGTGGTGTCGCGAGGGATGGACAGCATCTCCACGCGGGACCGGTCGGACGAGATGTGCATGATCATCGTCGTGTCCGAGCGGGCGCCCTGGGTGCCGTCGCCCACGATGTCGGCGTTGTCGCCGCCGCGGCTGTCGGAGCCCATGAGCACGATGTTCAGCGGCTTCTCCGCGTTCGGGTCCTCCGGCACGATCTCCTCGGGCCGGTCCTCGCCGAGCAGCTTGTCGGAGTCGACGGCCGTGATGTTCCCGGTCAGCTTCACCGCCGCTGTCGCGCCCCCGACGGCGACGAACGCCAGGACCGCGGTCAGCCCCATCCCCAGGGTGCGCGCGACCGTGTGACGGCGCAGCGCGCGGGCGTGCGAGGGCCCCGTGGTCGTGCCGGGGCGCGAGGCGACGTGGCGTGGGGTGGTGCGGGTCACGGGAAGCGAGCATAGAGGGTCGGTGTTACGCCGCTGCGGTGCCCGAGGACCGGGACGGTAGAGGAAATGTGTGGGTCGAACGTCGGCCCTGGTCCGCGGCCCGTCGCCGACCGGGATCGTGGGGGAGACTTGTGGTCGTGACGGACACGACGCCGCACGCGCGCCCGGCTCCCGCGGCGACCGGCACCCCTGATCCCCGCACGGGCACCACGCGGCCCCCCGCCGGGCGGCGCTACCGGCGCGCCGTCGCCGCGCTCACGCTCGCCGTGGCGGCGTGGACGGTGGTGTGGGCCGCGGTCACGCCGATGTTCCGCTCGCCCGACGAGCAGAACCACGTCAACAGCGTGCTCCGGATCGCGTACGGCGGCGGCTGGCCGCCCCCCGGGGACGCCTACTTCTCCCCGGCGATCACCGCCGCGGTCGACGAGGCCGCCTACCCGGCCGACCTGCCCGGCCGGTGGCAGCACCGCGAGGACGCGCGCCAGTTCGTCGACGTGGTGCCCGTGCCGCGCGAGGACCGCACCCGCCTCGACGCCGGCAACGCCCTCGGCGACGCGTCGTCGGGCACCGAGGTGGACCAGATGACCCAGCACCCGCCTGCCTACTACGCGCTGGGCGCGGGCATGCTGCACGTCACGGGCCTGACGGACGCGCGCTGGGACCAGGTCACGCTCGCGCTCCGCCTGCTGGACGCGCTGCTGCTCGCGCTCGTCGTGCCGCTCGCCGCCGAGTCGGCGCGGCGCGCCACCGGGTCGCCGTCCGCGGGGCTCGTCGCCGGGGCGTTCCCCCTCCTCCTGCCGCAGCTCGGGCACGTCATGGGGGCGGTGAACAACGACGCCCTCGTCGTCCTCGCGTGCGCCGCCGCCACCTACCTCGCGGTGCGCGTGGTCACGGGCGACCTGCGCTGGCGCGTCGCCGTGGCGATCGGCGTCGTCCTCGGCCTGGGGATGCTCACCAAGGTGATGCTCGCGTTCGCGGTGCCCATGGTCGTCGCGGCGTACGCGCTCGCGCGCGGCCGCCGCTGGCCCGGCCGGCTCGGCCGCCTCGCCGTCGCCGGCGGTGTGACCCTCGCCGTCGGCGGGTGGTGGTGGGTGCGCAACGTGGTCACCCTCGGCGCCGTGCAGCCGGTCGGCCGGCCCCGCGAGCTGAGCATCCTCGCGACCGTGCCCGACGCCGACGTCCCGTCGATCATCGCCGGCCGGCTCGCGCAGTCGTTCTTCGGGAACCTGTCGTGGCTCGAGGTGCACGTCGCCGGCGCGTGGGTCGTCTGGGGCACGGTGGCGCTGATGGCGGCCGGCCTCGTGGCGCTCGTCCTGCCCGGCGCGCGCCGCACGGCCGTCGTGGTGCTGCTCACCCCCGCCGCGCTCGCGGCGGGCGTCGCGTACAACGCGTGGGACTTCCACGCCGAGACCGACCGGCTCGTCGCGATCCAGGGCCGGTACGTCTTCGGCGGCGTGGTCGCGCTCGCGACGGCGGTGGCGATCGCCGCCTGGCAGCTCGCGCGCCGCTCCGACAGGCGCCTCGCGCGGGGCGTGCCCGTCGTCGTGACGCTCGCGCTCGCCGCCGCCGTCGGCGGCCTGCTGTGGGCGTTCGACGCCTTCTACCGGGGGCCCGGCGAGGCGTTCGGGGACGCCGTGGACCGGTGGCTGGCCTGGAGCCCGCTGCCCGAGCCGGCCCTCGTCGCCCTGCTGGCGGTCGCGGCCGCGGTGCTGCTCGCGGGTCTGGCCGCCGGGCTCCTGTGGCCCCGTAGACTCGCCGCGTCGTCGATCGACCCGGCCCCCGGCACCAGGCTCCCGGCGGCCCCCGGCGCCCCGAAGGATGCGCGATGAAGCTCTTCGTCCAGATCCCGTGCCTCGACGAGGCCGGGACGCTCCCGCTCGTGCTCGCGACGATCCCGCGCGAGGTCGAGGGGTTCGACAGCGTCGAGGTCCTCGTGATCGACGACGGCTCGACGGACGGCACGGCGGAGGTCGCGCGCCGCCTCGGCGTGCGGCACGTCGTGCGGCACACCAGCACGCGGGGGCTCGCGCGGTCGTTCCGCGACGGCGTCGACTACGCGCTCGCCCACGGGGCCGACGTCGTGGTCAACACCGACGGCGACAACCAGTACCCGTCGGAGCGCATCGGCGACCTCGTCGCTCCGATCGTCGCGGGGGAGGCGGACATCGTCGTCGCGGACCGCCAGACCGCGACGATCGAGCACTTCTCCCCGTTCAAGAAGCGGATGCAGCGGTTCGGCAGCCGCGTCGTCAGCGCGGCCGCCGGGACGTCGCTGCCCGACGCCGCGAGCGGCTTCCGGGCGTACTCGCGGGCGGCGCTGCTGCGGCTCAACGTCGTGACCCAGTTCAGCTACACCATGGAGACGATCATCCAGGCGGGGAACAAGCGCCTGCGGATCGCCAGCTTGCCCATCACCACCAACGCGAAGACGCGCGAGTCCCGGCTGTTCACCAACATCTGGCAGCACATGGGCCGGTCCGGCCGCGCCATCGTGCGGTCGTGGATCATGTTCCGCCCGCACCTCGTGTTCCTCACGCTCTTCGCCGTGTTCTTCGTCGCGGCGGCCGTGCCCGCCGTGCGGTTCCTCGTCTTCCTCGCCCAGGGTGACGCCGGCGGCCACGTGCAGTCGCTCGTCTTCGCCGGCGCGATGCTGGTCGGCGCGCTGCTGTGCCTCGCGCTGCTCGTCATCGCCGACCTGCTGCGCACCAACCGCACGCTGGCGGAGGAGACCCTGGAGCGGATCAAGGAGCTCCAGTACGGCGCGCGGCCGCACGGCGGCGTCCTCGACGCCGCCGAGGCTGCCGACGCTCGGGACGAGGCCCGCGACGACGAGGACGCGCACGCGTGATCGTCGCGTTCGGCACGTACGACGCCACCCGGCACCCGCGCGTCGGCGTGCTCGTCGCCGGGCTGCGCGCCCACGGCTACACGGTCCGCGAGCTCGACCGGCCGCTCGGCCTGAGTACCGCCGAGCGGGTGCGGATGCTGCGCCAGCCGTGGCGCCTGCCGGCCCTGCTGGTGCGGCTGCTGCGGTGCTGGGCGCTGCTCGTGGGCGACGTCGTGCGCCACCGGCGGGCGCACGGCCGCCCGGACGCGGTGCTCGTGGGCTACCTCGGCCACTTCGACGTCGTGCTCGCCCGCCTGCTGTTCGGCCGCACGCCCGTGCTGCTCGACCACCTCGTCTTCGCGGGGGACACCGCCACGGACCGCGGCACGCGCGGGGTGCGCGTCAGCCTGCTGCGCGGCCTCGACCGCGTGGCCACGTCGTGCGCCGACGTCGTGCTGCTGGACACCCCCGAGCACCTGACGATGCTCGGCGAGCTCGTGCCCTCGCGGGCCGCCCGCGGGCTCGTCGTCCCGGTCGGCGCGCCGCAGGCGTGGTTCGACGCCGCGCCCGACCACGGTGGCGCGCCGGACGACGCCCGGCCCCTGCGCGTCGTGTTCTTCGGCCTGTTCACCCCGCTGCAGGGCACCGACGTGCTCGCTGAGGCGCTGGCCGTCGCGCTGCCGCGGGCGGCCGAGGGGGCCGCGCGCGGCGGGCGGGGGCTGGAGGTCACGCTCGCCGGGTCCGGCCAGGACCTGCCGTCCGTGCGGGACCGTCTGCGTGGCGTGCCAGGCGTCACCTGGCGCGACTGGGTGGAGCCGGCCGGCCTGCCCGCCGTCGTCGCCGCCCACGACGTCTGCCTCGGGATCTTCTCCACCACGCCCAAGGGGCTGCGCGTGGTGCCGAACAAGGTGTTCCAGGGTCTCGCGGCCGGCTGCGTGGTGGTCACCTCCGGCACGGAGCCGCAGCGGCGGCTGCTGGGGCAGCACCTGGAACTCGTCCCGCCCGCCGACCCGGCGGCGCTCGCGGACCGGCTGCTCGCCCTGCGCGACCCGGCGACCCTCGCCGCCGCCCGTGGCCGCGCGGCGGCGGGGCGCGACCTCGCCCGGCCCGACGTCGTCGCCCGTCCGCTGGTCCGGCTGCTCGCGGCGCGCGGGGTCCGGCCGTGACGGGCGACGTGCCGGGCGACACGACGGGCGGCCAGGCGGGCGCGGCCGGCGCGCCGTCCGGGCGGCTCGCCCGCGTGCTCGCGGTGCTGCGGTCCCCGTGGGTGCGCTGGGGCTTCCTCCTCCTCGCGCTCGGGCTCGCGGTGTACGCCGTCGTGTCCGCGGGGGACGGCCTCGCCCGCGCGGCGGCCGAGCTCTCCTGGCAGCGGCTCGCCGTCGCCCTCGTGCTGTCCGTCGCGTTCGTGCTGTGCACCTTCGTGTCGTGGCGCGTCGTGCTCGCCGACCTCGGTGCCCCGACCGGGCTGCGGGTCGCGCTGCGGGTGTTCGGGCTGAGCCAGCTCGGCAAGTACGTGCCGGGCGGGGTGTGGAACGTGGTCGCGGCCGCCGAGCTCGGCGTCGACCACGGCATCGCGCGCCGCACCTCGGTGACGACGACGGCGGTCGCGACGCTCGTCGGAGTCGTCTCCGGTGCGGTCGTCGGGCTGGTGGCGCTGCCGTTCGTCGCGACCGGCGCGCTTGGCGCCGCCGGCCCCGTGCTGTGGGCGCTGCCCGCCGTCGCCGTCGTGCTGCTCCCGCCGGTGCTGAACCGTCTTGTCGCGTGGGCGCTGCGCGTCGCGCGCCGGCCCCCGCTGGACCGCCCGCTCGGGTGGCGCGGGCTCGTCGCCGCCACGCTGTGGTCCGTCGCCGGGTGGCTGCTCGCCGGCGCGCAGGTGTGGGTGCTGGCCGTCGGCCTCGGGATGCCCGCCGACGCGCGCGGAGTCGCGCTCGCCGTCGGCGGCTACGCGCTGGCGTGGGTGGTCGGCTTCCTCGTCGTCGTCGTGCCCGCCGGCGCCGGCGCCCGCGAGCTGGTGCTGCTCGCGGTGCTGGCCGGGGCGCTGCCGCACGCCGCGGTGCTGCTGCTCGTGCTGGTCAGCCGCGTGCTGGTGACGCTCGCGGACCTCGCCCTCGCCGGGCTCGGGGCGCTCGCCCGGCCCCGGTAGGCGCCCGGGGGAGGCGCGGCCCGCCCGGCGGGGCGTGGTGCCGCCACGGCCGACCTGCTGGCAGGCTGGCCCTGGCCGACCGTGCAGCCGTGTGAAGCCGCTGGAAGCCGCCGCCCGAGCCGTCGAGGACGAAGGAACGCCCGTGCCGAACCCCGCCGCCCTGCCCCCGCTCACGCTGTACGGCAGCCTGCGGTGGGACGTCGTCGAACCGCTGCTGCCGGGGGCCGCCGGCCGCGTGCTCGAGGTGGGCTGCGGCCAGGGCGCCGTCGGCGTCCGGCTCGCCGCCCGCGCGG
Source organism: Isoptericola sp. NPDC057391 (assembly GCF_042668085.1). NCBI lineage: Bacteria > Bacillati > Actinomycetota > Actinomycetes > Micrococcales > Promicromonosporaceae > Isoptericola > Isoptericola sp. NPDC057391. The sequence continues at coordinate 8,127 of NZ_JBHVBO010000026.1, forward strand.
CCGCGTACACGGGGGTCGAGCTCGACGCGGACAGCGCGCGCACCGCCGAGCAGCGTCTCGTCGAGGCGGGGGTGCCGGGCACGGTCGTGCACGGCCCGCTCGACTCCCTGCCCGCCGCCGAGCGCTTCGACCTCGTGTGCGCGTTCGAGGTGATCGAGCACATCGAGGACGACGCCGCCGCGCTGCGCGAGTGGGCCGCGCGGCTGCGGCCCGGGGGCACGCTGCTGCTGTCCACGCCGGCCTGGCAGCGCCGGTACGGCCCGATGGACGAGGCCGTCGGCCACTTCCGCCGCTACGACCCGGCCGCGCTCGTGGCGCTGCTGCGCGACGCCGGCCTGGCCGACGTCGGCCTGCGCCTGTACGGCGTCCCGCTCGGGTACGCGCTGGAGGCGGCGCGCAACCAGCTCGCGCGTCGGCGGCCCGGCCTGCGCGAGGAGGGCAGCACGGCGGACCGCACCGCCCGCAGTGGGCGGCTGTTCCAACCGTCGACGGCCGCGCAGGGCTCCCTCGTGGCCGCCGCGACCTGGCCCTTCCGCGTCGCGCAGCGCGCGTTCCCGCGCACCGGCACCGGGCTCGTCGCCTGGGGCCGCGCCGCCTCCTGAGCCCCGAGGAAGCGTGGTGGGCGCCCGATTGGCGCCATCCCCACGGGGAACAACGCCCAACGAGCGCCCACAACAGGTTCTCGTCAGGCCGTGATGCGCTCGGTCTCGCGCAGGCGGTCGAGGCGGGCCGGGTCGGCGGCGAGCTCGGCCGCGGTGGCGGCGGAGGCGAGCACCACGGAGCCGTCGGCGGCCCAGACGGCGAGCAGCTCGCGCAGGAGGACGCCCAGCGGGCGCGCACCGTCGACGAGCACGCGGGCTCCCGGCGTGCCGTCGGCGGGCACCAGGTCGGCGAACGCGACCGTGCCGCCCGGGCCGTCCAGCGCGACGGCGGCCGGGTCGGTCTCGGGGGCCCACCCGATGACGTCGCCGTAGGTCATCACGGCGCCGGCGGCGTCGACGGCCCCGGGCGGGAGGTCGCCGTCGAAGGACCGCGCGAGGGCGGGCAGCGCGACGGCCACGAGGTCGGCGGCGCCCGGGCCGGACAGCACGTCGGCCCAGGCGGCGGGCCGCGAGGTGACGACGACGTCCCCGCCCGGTGCGGGCGTGTCGCCCGCGAGCTCCACGGTGGCGCCGCAGCGCCAGGCGGCCAGCGCCCAGAGCACGCCGCGCCAGTGCGCCGGCAGGTCGAGCGTCACGACCGTGCCGGGTGCGGCGTCGAACTCCTCCACGAGCAGGTTCACGGTCTTGCTCACCCAGTTCTGCAGCACGGCGCCGGAGAGCTCGACGCGCTCGCCCGCGTCGCCGTACCAGGTGAGGCGGGGGCGGCCCGGGTCCGACAGGACGAGATCCATCGTCTGAGAGATCGTCGTGGGGGTGCGGCCGGCGGCGGGGAGCGGATTCACGCAGGTCAGCCTACGAGTGCCCAGGCCGGCACCGGCGCCACGCATGTGAATGGGCAGTGGAGATCGCAATCACTAGCACATTTCGACTTGACGCCTTCGAAGGACACGCGTGTAATTCCAGGTATGCAGTTTCCCTAGAGAACGGCATGGAGGGGCACGCCATGTGGAACTTGCTCGATGGGGACCGGGGGGTCTTCCCGTCAGACGTCGGCCGTGAGCCCGAGCGCGTGGCGCCCGTGCTTCCGCTGTTCGGCGACGCTACGACCGACGACGAGACGCTCCTGGGGTGGCAGGAGCGGGCGCTGTGCGCCCAGACCGACCCGGAGGCCTTCTTTCCGGAGAAGGGCGGGTCCACGCGTGAGGCCAAGAAGGTCTGCACGTCCTGCGAGGTCCGGGCCGAGTGCCTGGACTACGCACTCGCGAACGACGAGCGTTTCGGTATCTGGGGCGGGCTCTCCGAGCGGGAGCGTCGCAAGCTGAAGCGCCGCGCCGTCTGATCCGACATCCGACGGGATATCCGGCCCGACACGCTCGGGACGGATATCCCACGACCGGATCGGGGCCCGTCGCATCATGGCGGGCAGGATGACTGCTGCGCACCCGATCCCAGCCCGCCCCGGCGGGGAGGTCGCCCCCACGGGCGCGACCGTCGCCGTCGCGCCCGCCGGCGACCGCACGCTGGACGGCACCGGCGCCGTCCCCCTGGTCGTCACCGTGACGGCCGTGGTCGTGACCCGTGGCCGCACCCGCTTCCTCGACGCCACCCTCGACGCGCTCGCGCGGCAGGAGCGGGCCGCCGACGAGGTCGTGGTGGTCGACGTCGGCGCGTCGGAGTCCGCCGCGCACCCCGACCTGCGCCTCGGCGGCGCGCGCTTCGTCACGGCGTCGGGGGTCCGCAGCCTCGGCGAGGCGGTGGACCGCGCCCAGGAGGCCGTCGGCGTCCCGGAGACCGGCTGGCTGTGGATCCTGCACGACGACTCCGCCCCCGAGCCCGACACCCTGTCCCGCCTGCTGCGCGCCGTCGAGCACTCGAGCGCGGTGGCGGTCGCGGGCTGCAAGCAGCGCCGCTGGCCGGTCGCCGCCGACGGTACCCCCGTCCCCGACGCGAGCATGCTGATCGAGGTGGGCAGCACCGTGTCGCCGCTCGGTCGCCGCATGACCGGCATCGACGACACCGAGATCGACCAGGGGCAGCACGACGCGCGCGAGGACGTCCTCGCCGTCGGGCTGGCGGGCGCCCTGGTGCGGGCGCACGTGTGGGCGGAGCTGGGAGGCACGGACCCCGAGCTCGGCCCGTTCGGCGACGGCCTGGACCTGTGCCGGCGGGCCCGGCTCGCCGGCCACCGGGTGGTCGTGGTGCCCGACGCCGTCGTGAAGCACGCGCAGGCCTCGCTGCTCGGCCTGCGCGGGCGCGAGGCGGCGCGGCCCGACCTCGAGGCGTCCCGCTACGCCCGCCGCCGCAGCCAGCTCTACCTGCGCCTCGTCGACACCCCGCTGCCCCTGCTGCCGTTCGTCTGGCTCGCCACCCTCCTGTGGGCGCCGTTCGCGGCGATGTACCGGCTGGCGCTGAAGCGGCCCGCGCACGCCCGCGACGAGCTCCTCGCGGCCGTCGTGACGGCCCTGCGCCTGGTGCCGCTGTACCGCGCCCGGCGGCGCGCGGCCCGCAGCCGTCGCCTGCCGCGCCGCGTGCTGGTGCCGCTGCTCGGCACGTGGCGGCAGGTGGCCGGCGAACGCCGGGACGCGCGGCTGGCCCGCGCCGAGGCGCAGCGTGCCCGGTGGGCGCCGAGCGAGCTGGAACGGGCCGACCTGCGGCGGCTCGGGCGCACGCGCCGCACGGTGCTGGCCCTCGTGATGGTCGCGGTCGTGGGGCTCGACGTCGCCCTCTTCGGGCCGTGGCAGGGCGTGCTCGCCGACGGCGGTCGCGTCGTGGGCGGCGGGCTGCTGCCGGCGCCCGGCACCGTGGGCGACGTGTGGGAGGCGGCGACGTCCGGCTGGGTGCGCGACGGGCTCGGGGTGCGCGCGCCCGGCGACCCGCTGCTGATGCCGCTCACCGCCCTCGCCGTGCTGGCCGGGGGCAGCCTGCAGACCGCGGTGAACGCCCTGGTCCTCGTCGCGCTGCCGCTGGCCGCCCTCGGCGGCTGGTTCGCGGCCGGCGCCCTGACGCGGTCGGTCCTGGTGCGGACGGTGGCCGCGCTCGCCTGGGCCGCGGCGCCCGGCTTCCTCGCGTCGCTCGGCTCGGGCCGGCTCGGGGCGGTCGTCGTGCACCTCACGCTGCCGTGGCTGCTCGTCGCCGTGCTCCGCACCGTGGGGGTGCACGCGCGCGACGTCGCGCTCGTGCCGGGGCGCCGGCGCGGCTCCCTGGGCGCGGCCGGTGCCGCCGGCCTGCTGCTCGCCGTCGCGGTGTGCGCCGCCCCGGTGCTGCTCCCGGTGGCCGCGGTGCTGATCGCGGTGGCCGCGCTGCTGGTGCGCCGCGCGTGGCGCGCCCTGCTGCTGGTGCTGCTGCCGGGAGTGGTGGTGCCGCTGCCGTTCTGGGGCGAGGTGCTCGGCACGTGGTCGGACGGCGGGTGGCGGCTGCTCGTGGCGGAGCCCGGGGCCCCGCTGGTCGCGTCCGGCACGCCGACGGCCGTGGAGCTGCTGCTCGGCCTGCCGGGGGACACCGCGTGGTTCGAGCCCTGGCTCGGGGCCGACGGCGCGCTCGGCCGCGCCGCGGTGGTGGGCCCGGCCCTGCTGGGCGGCGCGGTCCTGGTGCTGGCCGCCGTCGCGCTGGTGCGCCCCCGCGCGGTGCGCGGGGTACGCCTGGCGTGGCTCGCCGGGGCGACAGGGCTCACGACGGCGGTGCTCGCCGTCGCGACGGCCGTGGCGAGCGGGTCCGCGGCCGACGGCACGGCCGCGAGCGTGACCGGTTGGCCCGGCGTCGGGCTGTCCGTCCTGCTGCTCGCGCTCGGCGCTGCCGCGATCTGCGCGCTGCCGTCGACCGGGCGGGTGCCCACGGCGGAGCCCGTCGCCCGGGAGGCGCGGGGGTCGCGGCGGGCCGCGACCGCGGGGGTCGTCGTCGTGGCCGTCGTGGCCCTCGCGCTGCCGGTGGCGCAGCTCGCCTCGTGGGCCCTCGGCTCCACCGGCGGCGGCGGGGTCGGCGACCTGCGGGCGGCCGAGACCGGCATAGTGCCCGCCGTCGGCACGCAGATGCAGGCGCCGCCCCGGTCGGCGCGAGTGCTGCAGCTGGACCGGGTGCAGCCGGGCGGCGAGGCCGACGCCTCGGGCGCGGCGGTGGTCGACTACGCGCTCCTGCACGCGGACGGCACCCGGCTCGAGGACTCCTCGACCGTGGTGCGGGCACGCGCCGCCGGCCTGCTGGGCGGTGCCGGGCGCACCGACACCGCGCTGCTCGACCAGGTCGTGGCCGAGGTCGCGACCGGGCGCTCGACCGACGTCGTCGACCGGCTCGCGGCGCTCGGCATCGGCGCCGTGCAGGTCCCCGCCGGCGGCGACGGCGAGCTCGCCACCACGCTCGACCTCGTGCCGGGCCTCGCGCGCGTCACCGAGGAGGGCACGCTCGTCTGGCGCGTCACGACCGACGGCCCCGCCCCGGGCTGGGCGACCGTGCTGAAGGGCGACGCGACCGACGGTGCTCCCAGCCCGTTCTTCGCGCCGGGCGACGCCGGGCGGACGGTGCCGTCCGACGGGACGAGCGCCGGCGGGCGCCTCGCCCACGGCGGCGAGGACCGCACGCTGCGGATCGCGGAGACGGCGGACACCGGCTGGCACGCGACGCTCGACGGGCGGCGGCTCCCGGCCGTGGACGCCGGGGGGACGCAGGCGTTCGCCGTCGGCCCCGAGGCGGGCCACGTGCGGGTGTCGTTCGAGGCGCCGCACCGCACCGCGTGGCTCACCGCGGCCGGCCTGGTGCTCCTGGTGCACGCGCTGCTGGCGCTGCCGGTCGGACGGCGGCGGGGACGATGACGGCGCCGGGGCAGAGGACTGGAAAGGCGGGCACGACGGTGCGGACGACCCGGGTGCGACGCGGGGTGCGCGCGACGGCGGCGGCGGTCACCGGGGTGGCGGCCGTCGGTGCGCTGGCGGCCGTGGCCGTGCTGGGCGACCAGTGGGCGCAGTCGTGGACGGGCGCGGAGCAGCAGGCCGTCGCGGCCGGGACGCGGACCGTGGGGGTGCAGCCCGCGGACGCCACGCTCGTCTGCCCGACGCCGGTCGCGCTGCCGGACGGGGCCGACGTCGGCGACCAGCAGTTCGACGCCACGCCGGTGCCGACGACCAGCGGCCTCGGCGCGCTGGTGCTGGGCGGCGCCGAGGACGGCGCCCGCACCACCGCCCTCGGCGGGAAGGACCCGGTGGCGCTCACCGCGGGCGAAGCCGCGGCCGCCTGGCAGGGCGGCGTGGACGCCACCCGCGTGCTGCGGGCGACGCCGGTGGCCGACTCGCCGTTCCGCGCGGCCGGCGCGATGGCGTCGGTGACGACCCAGGGCGACCTGCGCGGGCTCGGGGCGGGCGCCTGCACCGCCCCGTCGACGTCGCAGTGGCTCGTGGGCGGCAGCACGGAGGTGGGCTCGACCGCCACGCTCACGGTGCAGAACCCGTCGGAGCAGCCCGCCACGGTGGCCCTGGACGTGTACGGCCCCGGCGGACCGGTGGCCCTCGGCGGCCAGGGGACGTTCACGGTCGCGCCGCACGAGCAGGTCACGACCCGGCTGGAGTCCGTGGCGCCGGAGCAGGACCGTCTCGCGGTGCACGTCCGCGCGGCCGGGGCCCGGGTCAACGCGAGCCTGCAGACCCAGACCATCGACGGCCTGCTGCCCGCGGGGGTGGACCTGCTGACGGCAGGCGCGTCGCCGCGGGATTCGCTCGCGGTCGGCGCGGTGCTCAGCCGGGGCGAGGCGGTGGACGACCCGCACGCCCCCCGGCTGCGGCTCCTGGCCCCCGGCGAGAAGGGCGGGACGGCGCGGGTCACCGTGTACGGGCCGTCGGGGCCGGTCGTGCTGCGCGGCGCCGACGAGGTGGAGCTGGACGCAGGCGTCGTGACGGACGTGCCCCTCGGCGGGCTGCCTGCGGGCTCGTACACCGTGGTCGTCGAGGCGGACGTGCCGGTGGTGGGCGCCGCGCGGGCGGACCAGCCGGGACAGCAGCCCGACGACGCCGTGGTGGACGGCACCCCGTACGACGTGGCGTGGTCGGCGGCCCAGCCGGTGCGTGCGTCCGACGGCGCCGGGCCGGCGGGCCAGCTCGCCGTCCCCGGGGGCGTGCGGACGGGTCTCACGCTCGCCGCGGCGCCGGCCGACCGTGACCCCGAGTCCGACCCCGAGGGTTCCGTGCCCGTCACGGTGCGGGTCTACGACGCGTCGGGGGCCGAGATCGGCAGCGAGGACGTCGACCTCGCCGCCGGGGTGACGACGCCCGTCGCCCTCGTGGACGTGGTGGCCGAGGGCACCGTGCCCGCCGGGGTGAGCGTCGACCGTGCGGACGGGGGCACCGCCGACCTGGCCGTCACGTGGGCCGCCGTGCTGCGCGCCGACGACGGCACCGCCGCCCCCGCGACGCTGCTGGCCGCCGTCGCGCCGTCCGCAGCGGTGACCACCCCCGGCGCCGTCGAGGTGCGCGCCGTCGACGCCGGCTGACGGCGGGTCAGGAGTCGTAGCCGGGGTCGATCTCCTCGGGGGCGCGGGCCAGCAGGTGCGCCACCTGCTCGACGACGACGTCGCGCACCAGGTCGGCGCGGTCGGTGTCGTCGGCGGCGCGGAAGTCCACCGGCCTGCGGTACACGACGACGCGCGCCGGCTTGCCGGACTCGGCCGGGAAGCAGCGCCCGAGCGGGACGCCGTCGGACTCCCACGGCGCGGGCTCGGAGGGCGGCACGTCCTCGACGGCGAACTCCGTGCCGGCGAGCTGCGGGCCCCAGCGGCGCTGCAGCAGCTCGACGACGTCGAGCACCAGGTCGTCGAACTGCTCCGCGCGGGTGCGGTACGCCGGCATCCCCGGCGGCAGGAGCGGTCCGCGCACCCCGCGGCCGCGGCGGTCGCGGCGGCGCACCGGCGGGACGGCGGCTGGGTCGGGAGCGGCGTCCGGAGCGGGGTGCGGCGCCGGACCGGACTCGGGACGGGGCTCGGGGCTGGGCTCGCGACGGTGCTCGGGGCGGGGGACGTGCTGCACCCGTCGAGCCTATGCCGGGGCCGACCGCGCCGCCGCTGCCGGGATCACGGTGCGGTCACGACCCGCACCGACCGGCGAGCCCCGCGCACGCGTGCCCGGCCGCGGCGTATTCTCCCCGCGTGAGATCGGTGAGGCAGTGCTCGCGCACGGCATGCACGCATGCCGCCGTCGCGACGCTCACGTACGTGTACGCGGACTCCACGGCCGTGCTGGGTCCGCTCGCGCAGCACGCCGAGCCGCACAGCTACGACCTGTGCGCGGACCATGCCGAGAGGCTGACCGCGCCCCGCGGGTGGGAGGTCGTGCGCCTCACCCCCGCGTTCGAGGAGCCGGCGCCGTCGCCCGACGACCTGTCCGCGCTGGCCGAGGCCGTCCGCGAGGCCGGGCGGGTGCGCCAGGAGCCCGCGGGCGAGCCGTCGTCGGTCACCGAGACCGCCCGTCGCGGCCACCTGCGCGTGCTGCGCGAGGCCGACTGACGCGTCCCGGACGCCCGCGGGGAACGCTCAGGGGACCCAGGCGCACACCGCGTGCCCGGACCCGGACAGCCGCAGCTCCCCGGCGTCGTGCGGCACGAACACGGAGCCGCCGCGGTGCAGCGTCGCCGGGGCGGGGCAGGCCTCCGCGGCGAGCTTGAGGTCGCCGGAGAGGCACAGCACGATGCGCGGGCCCTCGGCGGGCAGGTCGACGTCCTCGGCCGGGTCGACGTCGGCCACCGTGAGCGCGAACTCCCGCACCGGGGCCCGATACGTGGTGACCTGGCCCCGCCCGCCCGCGGCCCGCGTGCGCGGCGGCTGCGGCGGGCGCGGCACGAACGACGCGCACTCGACGAGGGCGGCCTCGTCGACCAGCTTCGAGGTGAGCCCCGCCCGCAGCACGTTGTCCGACGACGCCATGATCTCGACCCCGAGCCCGGACAGGTACGCGTGCACCTCGCCCGCCGGCAGGAAGAGGCCCTGTCCGGGGTCGAGCGTCACGCGGTTGAGCAGCAGCGACGCGAGCGCGGCAGGGTCGCCGGGGTGCTGCTCGGCGAGCTGCAGCACCGTCGCGTCGGCGCGCGACGACGGCGAGCCGGCGGCCAGGCGCGCGGTGATCGACGCGACGGTGGTCGCGACGTCGGCCGGTGCGCCCGGGTCGCGACGGGCGGCGACGACGCGGGTGAACGCGGCCTTCACGCCACCGGGGGACCGGTCGGCCCGCAGGACGTCGCGGACGGCGCCCACGAGGTCGCCGGCGAGCCCGTCGAGCAGGTCGAGGACGGCGCGCGGAGCCCGGAAGCCCGCCAGCCCCTCGAACTCCGTGAGCGCGACGACCATCTCGGGCTTGTGCTGGTCGTCGTGGAACGACCGGCCCGGGTCGCCCGGGGGCAGGAGGCCCTCGCGGTTCTCCCGGTTGAAGCCGGCGCGCGCCGCGTGCGGCTTCGGGTGCACCTGGAGCGACAGGGCCCGCTCGGCCGCCAGCACCTTCAGCAGGTAGGGGAGCCGGGGCCCGTACTCGTCCGCGACCCGCCGGCCCAGCATCGCGTCCGGCGCCGCGCGCACGAGCTCCAGCAGGGAGCCGTCGCCGTCGACCCGCGACGGGGCGCTGGGGTGGGCGCCCAGCCAGAGCTCGGCGGCCGGCGTGCCGTCGGGCTCGGCGCCCAGCAGCTCCTGGATCCGCGTGCGCGAGCCCCAGTCGGCGTGCTGGACGGTGTTCTCCAGCGGGTAGAGCTCGGACACGGGACCACCCTTCCACACGCGCGCCCCCGCGGCGCCGCCCGGGGCGGAAGTCCGCCCGCAGAACCACCCGCCCGGGGGCGCGGCGGGCACGTACGCTGTGGGTCGTGACGATCGACCTGGCCCGCATCATCAAGGCGTACGACGTGCGCGGCACCGTGCCCGACCAGCTCTCGCCGGACGTGGGCCGCGCGATCGGCGCCGCCTTCGCCCGCGTGGTGGCGGCGCCGGAGGGCGCGGGGCGGGTCGTCGTCGGGCACGACATGCGCGACTCCGGGCCGGAGCTGGTCGACGCGTTCACCGCGGGCGTCACCGCGGCCGGCGTCGACGTCGTGCGGATCGGCCTGTGCTCGACGGACGGGCTGTACCACGCGTCGGGGGCGCTGGAGGCCCCGGGCGCGATGTTCACGGCGTCGCACAACCCCGCCGTCTACAACGGCATCAAGCTGTGCCGCGCCGGCGCGCGGCCCGTCGGCCAGGACACCGGCCTCGCGGAGGTGCGCGAGCTCGCGCAGCGCCTCCTCGACGACCCGTCGGCCAACCTCTCCGACGACGACGCGGCGGCGCCCGGGACGGTCAGCGACGTCGACACCCTCGCCGACTACGCGGCGTTCCTGCGCGGCCTGGTCGACGTGTCGGGGATCCGGCCGCTCAAGGTCGTCGTGGACGCCGGCAACGGGATGGCCGGCCACACCGTGCCCGCGGTGCTCGGCACGGCCGCGGGCCTGCCGCCGCTGCCGCTCGACGTCGTGCCGCTGTACTTCGAGCTGGACGGCAGCTTCCCGAACCACGAGGCCAACCCGCTGGACCCGAAGAACCTCGAGGACCTGCGCGCCGCCGTCGTCGAGCACGACGCCGACCTCGGCCTCGCGTTCGACGGCGACGCCGACCGCTGCTTCGTCGTCGACGAGCACGGCGACCCGGTCTCCCCGTCGGCGGTGACGGCGCTCGTGGGCCTGCGCGAGGTGGCCAAGGAGCTCGAGGCGGGCCGCACGCCCACGGTGATCCACAACCTCATCACCTCCCGCGCGGTGCCCGACCTGCTGCAGGCCGCGGGCGCGACGACGGTACGCACCCGCGTGGGCCACTCGTTCATCAAGGCGCAGATGGCGCAGCACGACGCCGTGTTCGGCGGCGAGCACAGCGCGCACTACTACTTCCGCGACTTCTTCTTCGCGGACACGGGCATGCTCGCGGCGCTGCACGTGCTGGCCGCGCTCGGCGGGCAGCCGCACCCCCTGTCGGCGCTGGCGGAGATGTACTCGCCGTACGTGGCGTCGGGGGAGCTCAACTCGACCGTGGCGGACGCCGCCGCGGCGACGGAGCGGGTGCGCGACGCGTACGCCGCGGCCTACCCGGACGCGGACGTGGACGCGCTCGACGGTCTCACCGTGGCGCACTGGGACGGCCACCCGCAGTGGTGGTTCAACCTGCGCGCGTCGAACACGGAGCCGCTGCTGCGGCTCAACGTCGAGGCCGCCGACGAGGACATCATGATCAAGGTGCGCGACGACGTCCTGTCGCTCGTGCGGACGGAGGACGCATGACCAGCTCGATCGACCCCTGGGTGCGCTCGATCCTGCGCTGCCCGGTGACGGGCGCGGAGCTGGTCGACGCGGTCGGGCCGGACGGCGAGCCCGAGCTGCGCTCGACCGACCCGGAGCGGCCCCTGGCGTACCCGGTGCGCGACGGCGTGCCCGTGCTGCTCGAGAGCGACGCACGGCCCCTCTGAACCTCCTCTCTGAGCCCACCCTGGGCCCACCCTGAGCACGGCGCGGGGTGACGGGCGGCGGAACGCCCGGTGGCCGCGCGCTGAACTCGTCGTCTGCCCGTTGAACAGTTCATGGATTTGTCGCCCGGGAGCGGGTCGCGGGCTGACATCGCCGTCCCCGAGGTCGTCTCATAGGTGGGCTGCCCCCTCGGCAGCACCGACGACGACAGGGGTACGCATCGATGAGCGCGACGCTGAGCGCCGCACCCGCGCGGGTGAAGAGGAAGATCCGCGAGGCGGCGCTGCACCGCCTGCGCGGCGGGCCGCGCACCCGCTCCCAGAACGCCGCCTTCGCCGCGCTGCTGCGCGACCTGGGCGCGCTGGCCGCGGAGGTCTCGGCGAGCGCCGCCTGGGGGGACGTGCAGCTGACGCGCGCCGTCGTCGACCTCCAGGCGAAGGCCGCGGCCGACCGCCTCGAGGCGGACGACGCCGTCGCGCTCGGCCTGGGCCGGCGCGCCTGGCACGCGGCGCCGTCGGGCGCGTGGGACGCCCTGCTCGTCGTGGGGCAGCGGGCCCGGTGGCAGTACCCCGAGGTGGGCAAGCGCGTGGCCGAGGTGCTCCTGGACGCGCGGCCCGGCTCGGCGGCGGCGCGCGAGGTCGCCCGGGACTCGCGCCGGCGCGCCGACAAGCTCAGCGGGCGGGCCTGGCGCGAGCGGTCGCGGCGCCGGCCGACCGACGGGACGCTGCCCCGGCTGCTCGACGCGCTGGACGGCGCGGCACCCGAGGCCGGCGCCGACGACTGGTTCGCCGTCGAGGAGGCGCTGCGGACGGGGCCCGGCGCACTGGTCCCCGCGGCCGTCCCGGTGCTGCGCAGGTCGTACGTCGGCGACGACCACGCCGACACCCCGTTCCTCGTGACGCTGCGCGCCGTCCTCGCCCGCGGCCTCACCACCGGGAGCGACGTGGCGCCCCTCCAGGAGGTGCTCGACACCGCCGCCACCGAGCTCGGCGCGGCGCGCCCCGGGCTCCCGGCCGACGGCGCGGCGGCCGACGGCGCGGAGGAGGACGGCGCGCGGGACGGCGCGACGCCCGGAGCGCCGATCGACGTGCAGACGATGAGCACGGCCGGGCTGCGGGAGTACTTCGCGGGGCGGTCCGTGGCGCTGGTGGCCAACTCGGCCGACCTGCTCGACCTGGAGCTCGGTCCCGAGATCGACGCGCACGACGTCGTGGTCCGCTTCAACTCGTTCCTCCTCGACGCGGCCCACACCGGCACGCGCACCCACGTGCACGCGACGATCCACCTGCACGACTTCAACTGGGACGTGCCCGTGGACGGGCGCCTCGTGTTCGGCGGCGCGGCCCGGCCCTGGGCCGCCAGCCTGGCGCGGCACCTGCGGCCGGGGGCGCAACGGTGGGTCGGCGACGAGTCCGTCCGCTGGCCGCGGCGCACCCTGCTCGACCCGGAGACGCGCGAGCGCTGCCCCGTGCCCACCACGGGCTTCAACACGCTGCTGCTGCTCGACTACCTGGACGTCAGCACCCGGATCGACCTGTACGGCTTCAACTTCCACACGGGCGCCCCGCTGCGCCGGCCCGACGCCATGCACCTGCCCGTCGCCGACGCCCACGACTACGACGCGGAGCGGGAGTGGGTCGCCCGGCGCACCGTCGACACCGCCCCGGGAAGGATCTCCCTGCGATGACCGTCACCACCACGGGAGCCTCCCGGCGCGCCTTCGTCTCGTTCGTCGACGACGACTACTTCCCCGGGTTCGTGGCGCTCCTCAAGAGCCTGCACCTGACCAACCCGGCGGCGGGAGCCGACGTCGTCGTCCTGCACGACGGCCTGCGGGCCGCGCACGTCGCCCGGCTGGAGAACCTGCACCCCGGGGTGCGGTTCGTGCGCATCGACCCGCGCCCGTACGAGCGGTACGTCAAGGGCGACGAGGCGAACTACCTGTACACGAAGGCGTACTTCATCCTCGACGCCTTCCGGCTGCGCGAGTACGACCGGGTCGTCACGCTCGACACGGACATGGTGGTCGTTGCGCCGATCGACGACCTGTTCGAGCGGCCCTCCGACCTCGCGGCCGTGCCGCAGCTGTTCGACTCCGAGGACGGGCGCAAGCTCAACAGCGGCCTCCTGGCGTTCGGGCGGGCGTGCATGAGCGACGCGTTCGTGGCCCGCCTCGACGAGGTCGGCCTGCGGGGCGACTACGAGCTGGACCGGCACGACCAGGGCGTGCTGACCGCCGTGCTCGACGGCGACTACGACCGGCTGCCCCGCACCGACAACTGGGTCAAGCGGGCGTCGCGGCCCGGCATGTCCGCGCCCGAGGACGCCCGCGTGCTGCACTACACCGGCCGCTACAAGCCCTGGCACGGCGGCGAGCACGGCTACGCGAGGCTCGAGGAGGCCTGGCACCGGTACGCGACGAGCGACCTGGCCCACATGTGCCGGTACCTGGCGCTCGCCGACGAGGCGGACGTGGACCCGGCGCTCGCGGCGCACTACCGGCGCGTGACGCGTGACGTCCCGCCCGAGCTGGCGGCCGAGCTCCTGACCGAGGACCTCCCGCTGCGCGGGCTGCTCCGGCGGGCGACGGAGCTGTCCCGCGAGGGCCGGTACGCCGCGGCCTGCGCGGTCCGGCTGGCCGTGGCGGGGGAGACCGGGGCCGTCGACGACCCGCTGCGGCTGGCGCGCGACCTGCGCGCCTGCTCCCGCTACGACGAGGCGCTGGCCGTCGCGGCAGTCGGGGCCTTCGACGGGCCGGTCGCCGAGGCGCGGCACCTGCAGGCGGACACCGCGTGGGTGGTCGGCGACCTGGACGGCGCGCGCCGGTACGCCGTCGAGGCCCTGCGCGCCGACCCCGTGCACGTGCCGTCGCGGTCCCTGCTCGAGCGGCTCGACGCGGGGGCACCCGACGCCCGGGTCGACGCGACGACGCGACCCGACGGGCTGCGCCTGTCGCACGCGGCGTTCTACGTGGACCGCCTGGGCAACTTCGGCGACGAGCTCCTGCCCGTCGCCGTGCGCGAGAGCGTCGGCGCGCTGCGGCCGGTGCGGTCGTGGACGGGCCTCCACGTGCACCAGGTCGTCGACGAGCGCGCGCTCGAGCGGATCGGGGGGACCGACGCGCTCCTGGTCGGCGGCGGCGGGCTCTTCCTGCCCGACACGATGCCGAACGGGCACAGCGGCTGGCAGTGGAACGTGCCCGACGACGCCCTGCGGGCGCTGCCGCTGCCCCTCGCGCTCGTGGCCGTGGGCTACAACCTGTTCGACGGCCAGGAGATCCACGGCACCCGGTTCGCGGAGTCGCTCCGGCTCACCGTGGAACGGGCCGGGATGGTGGGGCTGCGCAACCACGGCTCCATCGAGCGGGTGCGCGCGCTGCTGCCCGCCGAGCTCGCGGAGAAGGTCGTGTTCACGCCCTGCCCGACGACGTTCCTCGGCACGCTCGCCGACGGCCCGGCCGCCAAGGTGCTCGCCGCGGGCGGCGGGCAGGACGCGGGCGAGCGGTGGCCGGTCGTCCACCTCAACGTCGCCTACGACCGCTCGTCGCTGCGGTTCAAGGACGCGTACGGCGACGTGCTGGCGCAGCTGAACGCCTTCGTGCGCCAGGCGGAGGCGTTCGCGCAGGTGCGGATCGCCGCCCACACCGTCGGCGACGAGCGGGTGGCGCAGGACCTGTACGCCGTGCACGGCACGCGCGTCCCCGTCGACAGCCTGTTCCGCGTCGGGGTGGACGAGGCGCTCGCCACGTACGCCCGCTCGTCGCTCGTCGTCGGGATGCGCGGGCACGCCGGGATGATCCCGTTCGGCCTGGGCACGCCGATCCTCTCGCTGGTCTCGCACCCCAAGCTGCGGTACTTCCTCGAGGACGTCGGGCAGCCCGACTGGGGCGTCCCCGTGCACGCGGCCGACCTCGGCGCGCGGCTCACCGAGCTGGCCCGCGACGTGGTGGACGACGGCGAGCGCTACCGCAAGCAGGTCGTCACGGCGCGCGACCGCCTCCGGGAGGCGTACGACGGCGCCGTCGCGGGCTTCCTGCGCGGGCTCTGAGAGCGGGGTGGTGGCGCTGACCGCGGTCGCGACGCCGGGCACCCCGGCCGCCGGCACGGGGGCGCGGCACGCCCGGCCGGCCGCCGGGGCCGGACGGCGCTTCCTGCCGGAGGTGCAGGCGCTGCGGGCGCTCGCGGTCGCGCTCGTGGTCGTCTACCACGTCCGGCCCGACCTGCTGCCCGGCGGGTTCATCGGCGTCGACGTCTTCTTCGTCATCTCCGGGTTCCTCATCACGGGTCACCTGCTGCGGGAGGTCCGGTCGACCGGGCGGGTCTCACTGGCGGCGTTCTGGGCGGCCCGCGCGCGCCGGATCCTCCCGGCGGGCCTGGTGGTCCTCGCCGCCGTGGCCCTCACGTGCACGCTCGTGCTGCCCGCGAGCGAGTGGGCGCAGGTGCAGCGGCAGCTGTGGGCGTCGGTCCTGTACGTCGAGAACTGGGCCCTCGCCTCCGACTCGGTGGACTACCTCGCGGCCGAGAACGCGGCCACGCCCGTGCAGCACTACTGGTCGCTGGCGGTCGAGGAGCAGTTCTACGTGCTGTGGCCGCTCGTCCTGGTCGGCGCGGTGGCGCTCGCCCGGTGGCTGCGCCGCCGCTCGGGGCAGCGCGCCGTCGGTGCGCGCGGCATGCCCGTCGGGACCGTCCTGCTGGTCCTCGGCGCGCTGGTCGGGGCGTCGTTCGCCGCGAACCTCGTGGCGGTGCGCGCCGGCGACGCGGCCGCCTACTTCGCGACGACGACGCGGCTGTGGGAGCTCGGGGCCGGCGGGCTCCTCGCGCTCGTGGTCCGGTACACCGACCGCGCGGCCGCGGTCCGTGCGGCCGCGGCGCTCGCGGGGGTCGGCGCGGTGATCGTCGGGGCGTTCGTGCTCGACGGCTCGACGCCGTACCCGGGCACCGCGGCGCTGGTCCCGGTGCTCGGCACCGCCGCCGTGATCGTGGCCGGGCGGACGACGGGGCCGCTCTCACTGGGGCCCCTCGCGGACAGCAGGCCCGTGCAGTGGCTCGGGGACGTGTCCTACTCGGTCTACCTGTGGCACTTCCCGCTCGTGGCCTATGCCCTGGCCTGGTCGGGGCGGCCGCCGACGGCGCTCGAGGCGGCGGGCCTGGTCGCCGCGACGCTGGTGCTGGCGGCGCTGAGCCACCGGTGGGTCGAGCGGCCTTTCCGGCGACGGCGCGCCTCGGACCGCACCACGCTGGTCGCCGCCGTGGTCGGCATGGGGGTGGTCGCGGCCCTCGTCGCCACGGTCGGGCTGCGCGCCGCGGCCGAGCAGGCCCGCTGGGAGCGCGCGGCCGAGCAGGTCGTCGTCGCGGACGGGTCCGGGTTCGGTGCCGAGGCCGCCGGCGGGGGCGCGGCGCCCGCGTTCGTCGGCGACGTGCGGGCCGTGGTGCCGGCGCCCACCGAGGTGCAGGACGACGCCGTCACGGCCTTCGACGAGCAGGAGTGCTCGGCGCGCAAGGACGACCCGCCGCAGCCGCGCACCTGCGAGCTCGGCGACCCGGACGGCGAGACCACCGTCGCGCTCGTCGGCGACTCGCACGCGCGCATGCTCGGCAGCCCGGTCGCGCGCCTTGCCGAGGACCGGGGCTGGCGGGTCCTGACGTTCCTGCGGGACTCGTGCCCGTTCTCGACCGAGATGCGGACCGTCCCCGAGGGGCCGGAGTGCGTGGCGGCGAACGAGGCGACCCTGGAGCGCCTCCTCGAGCTGGCCCCGGACGCCGTCGTGACCGTCGCGTACGGCGCGTCCCGCTTCCGCGACCCCGGCACCGGCGAGCGCCCGGGGGTGCGGGGCCTGGCGGACGTGTGGCAGCGGCTGGAGGACGCAGGGACCCAGGTGTACGCCGTGAAGGACGCGCCCCAGCCCGACCCGTACGTGGTGCGCTGCGTCGCGTCGGCGGTCGGGTCGGCGCCCGGCCGCCCGGTCGACGCCGCGGGGCTCGACCGGTGCGCGGCGCCGCGCGAGCAGGCGATGGCCGGCCGGGACCTCGTGGACGCCGCGGCCGAGCGGGTGCCCGGGGTCGACGTCGTCGACCTCACGGACCGGTTCTGCGGCCGCTCGACCTGCCCGGCCGTCGTCGGCAACGTGATGGTCTACCGGGACACCAACCACCTCACCGACACCTACGCCCGCTCGCTCGCGCCCGCCCTCGCGGCGGCGATCCCGGCGCGGCCGTAGGCCGCCGGCCGGCCCGCGGCGGGCCGGTCGGGAGAACGGGCACCGAGCGCTCCGTGGCCGCCGGATGAACACTCGATGAGCACCCGGTGATCCGGCCGGATTCCGGCCTTGCGGCGGCCATCCGGTGCTTACGCTCGCGCCGTGCCGACTCCTGCCGCCGCCGCGCGACCGACCCCCGACGCCGCCCTCCCGGGGCGTCGCCTGCGCCTGTTCCACTTCGACATCAAGACGTACGGGAACTATGGCGACACGCTGCTGTTCGAGGCGGTCCGCCAGACGTTCGAGGGGTTCGCCGGGGGCGCGTGCTTCGAGGTGGCCGGCAGCCGGCCCCTGCGCGACCCGGTCGGGCCGCGGCTGGTGGACCACATCAACGAGAACTACGACGCGGTGGTCGTGGGCGGCGGCGGGCTGTTCCTGCGCGACACGAACCCGAACGCGCGCTCCGGCTGGCAGTGGAACATCTCGCTGGAGCAGCTGCGCCGGCTCGAGGTGCCGATCGTCGTGTTCGCCGTCGGGAACAACCGGTTCATCGACCAGGCGGACTTCGCGGAGCCGTTCCGCGAGCACCTCAACCTCACGCTCGACAAGTCGGTCTTCTTCGGGCTGCGCAACCACGGTTCGGTCCGCACCATCCGCGAGTACGTGGACCACGACCCCGAGCGGGTCGAGTACCAGCCGTGCCCCACGACGATCTCCTCGTACCTCTTCCCCGACCTGTACCGGGACCGCCTCGACGGGCGCGCGGGCGCGGACGGCGACGGCCGCGTGCTCGCCGTCGAGTCGATCATCGGCAAGCGGCAGACCGCGGCCGGCTTCGACCGGGACCGGATCTACGCCGACCAGGCCGACGTCCTCGCCCGGCTGCGCGGCGAGGGGTGGGAGCTGGTCGGCGTGCCGCACGCGCGCGCCGACATGCTCTTCCACGAGGTGCTGCGCGAGCGCGGGCTGGTGGACTCCGAGCGCGTGCTGTGGGGCAGCCGCGACGTGCTGTTCCGGGGCGTGGAGGAGCTCTCCGACCTGCCCGTCATCCTCGGCACCCGCGGGCACGCGCAGATGGTCCCGTTCGGCATGGGGTCGATCCCGCTCTCGCTGTACGTGCACCACAAGACGCGCTACTTCGCGACCGACCTGGGGCACCCCGAGTGGGCGCTCGACCCGCGGGCGGACACGTTCACCGACGACCTGTACGCCACGATCCACGACGTCACCGAGCGCCGCGTCGAGCTGCGCGCCGAGCTCGCCGAGACCCGCCGCGGCCTGTACGACACGACGCTCGCCAACCTCGCGACCATCTACGAGCGGCTCACCGGCGTCGCCGTCGCGCCGTCGTTCACGCCGCTGACGCCGAAGGAGCGCCGCCTCGCCGCGCGCACGTACGACGTGTCGCTGGAGAAGGCGCGCGCGGAGGAACGGCTGCGCACCAAGGACGCCGAGCTGGGAGCGAAGGACGTCCAGCTGCGCACGCTCGGCGCGGAGGTCGAGCAGGTGCGCGCGACCCTGCGAGCCGTGCGGGCGTCCGTCGCGCGCGGGTCGCTCGTCTCGCGCGCCGCGCACCGCGCGCGCCGGTTCGTCCGGCCGCGCTGACCCGCCGGCGACCACAGCACCCACCAGCACCGACCAGCACGACCCGGACAGGAGCCACCGATGCCCACCATGCGGAGCGTCCCGCTCGGCCGCGAGCCGGGCGACGCCGAGATCGCGTCGTTCGCCGACCTCACCGACAGGCCCCTGCTGGTGGTCGGCAACGGGCCCTCGTCGGCGATGCCGCCGTACCACCGCATCCCGGCCGACGTCGTCGTCTTCCGGATGAACTGGTTCTTCCTGGAGAGCAACTACCACTTCGGCGACCGGGTGGACGCCTGGTTCAGCGCGGTCCCGCACGAGCGGCTCGAGAAGCTGCTGCAGGACGAGATCCGCTCCGGCCGTTACGACGTGCGCCGCCTCGCCTCGCCCATGCGGCACGCGGCGCACCGCGACGGCGACCGGTACGGCCTGGAGCCGCTGGTGGACGTCGAGGAGCTGGACTCCTGGGCGGTGCCCGCCCGGAACCCGCGGCTCGCGCGGCACTTCATGAGCCGCCCCGGCCTGCCGACGACGGGCATGCAGGCGCTGGCGTTCGGCCTCGGCGTCGGGTTCCGCGAGGTCTACCTCGCCGGGATCGACCTGTACGAGTCGAAGGACGTGCGGTACGGCTACACGATGCCGCAGGTCGCGGAGCTCGGGCTGCAGGCGAAGGACGCGACGCCGGGCTACGAGGCCGCGCACGGGCTGGACACCGACCTGGCGTTCCTGCGCTCGTGCCTCGCCGCGTACCCGGACGCCACGGTCCGGTCGGTGAGCCAGTCCGAGATGCTGCACCTGTACGTGCCGCCCGCCGAGGACCTGCCGGCGGACCGGCCGGCGCTGACCCCGGGGGAGGGGACCGTCGTCGGCGCCACGAAGGACACCGTCGAGCTCGAGCTGCCCGCCGCGGGCGGCGTCCAGGCGCTGACCGTGCCGAAGGTGTCCGGGCCGCGGTGGAAGGAGCTCGACGGGCGCCGGTGCGCCTACGTCACCGTGGTCTCCGGGTCCTACCACCACGGCGCGCGGGCGCTCGCGAGCTCGCTGCGACGGGTGAGCGACGTCCCGCTCATCGCCCTGTGCACGCCCGACGCGGACAAGGCGGCGCTGGCCGCGAGCGGCATCCTCACGCTCGACGTGCCGCCCATCGCCAACCCGGTCCTCGCCCGGCGCGGCGGTCAGCGGGGCCCGCAGAAGGTGCAGGAGCGGTTCGCCGCCACCTACACGAAGCTGCACGTGTTCCGGCTCGACTTCCTGGACCGCGCCGTCTACGTCGACAGCGACGCCGTGGTGCGCCGGAACGTCGACGACCTGTTCGCCGGCGACGACTTCGCCGCCGTGCCGGACTCCGGGCTCGACGCGCCGAACCCCGCGGTGTTCAACTCCGGCGTCTTCGCGTTCACGCCGTCGCAGGCGACGTTCGAGGCGATGATGTCGCGCCTGGCGCACACGCCGTCGTACGACGGCGGGGACCAGGGCTTCCTCAACGTCTTCTTCGACTCCTGGCGGGCGCTGCCGCCGGAGGACAACACGACGAAGCGGATCTTCTCCCACCACCCCGCGCTGTTCCAGGACGAGGACGTGCGCGTGCTGCACTACGTGGGCAAGAAGCCCTGGGAGCCCGCGGACGGCGACGACCGCTACGACACCCTCGACCTCGAGTGGCTCGACTACCTCTCGAGCGCCGAGAAGAACGAGCTGATCCGCGACCTGCGCCGCCGCACCGACCTGTCGACCACGACGGCGGAGCCGCCCGCCCAGGTGCTGCGCGCCGTCAAGGAGCACCTCGCCGCGGGCCGCGCCGAGCCCGCCGCGCGGCTGCTCGCCGACACGGCGCGCAAGCGCCGCCTCACCGCCGGCGAGCAGCGACAGCTCGCGATCGCGAGCATGCGGCTCGGCCGCCGCCGCGACGCCCTGCGCACCCTCGAACGGGCGACGGGGCCGATCGCCGCCGCCGCCGTCGGCAGCGGCATCCTCGCCCAGTACTACCGGAACCGGAGGAAGTGACATGGCACGTGACGTGGCCCGCTGGCTCACGGCCTCGCGCGCCGCCAGGAGGGTGCGCGCCGCCGCGGAGGAGCGCCTGCCCCCGCACCTGGGCACCGCCCTGCTGACCCGCGACTGGGAGACGCTGGCGGCGCACGCCGGCACGACGTCGCGGGACGCGCGGCTCGCCGGCGCGCTCACCGGCCTGCGGGCCGGCGACGACGCCGCGGTGCTCGCCGCCCTGCCGGAGGAGGCGGGCGAGGCCCTGCGCTACCTGGGCGACGTCGCCCGCTGGCGCCTCGGCACGCTCGCCGCCGAGCGCGGCGACGCGTTCGCCGAGGCGTTCGGGCGCCTGCACTCCGAGGACGTCGTCACCGTCGCGACCGTCCAGAAGTCCGGCACGCACTGGATGCGGTTCTTCCTCACCAACTACGCGCGCGCCCTCGCCGACCCGGCGGTGGAGCGCCCGATCTCCTACCCCGAGCTGCAGCGGGAGTTCTACGGCAACAACCGCTGGCAGGTGTTCCGCGGGGCGGAGCCGTACCGCGAGCCCTGCACCCTGCTCGCGGCGCACGGGGTGTCCGACGTGACGATGCAGCACTTCCGGCACGACGTCGACCCGTTCGTCTTCAGCCCGGGGCGCAAGATCATGCTGTACCGGAACCCGCTCGACTACGTCGTCTCGCTGTACCACTACACGATCAAGCAGCGCCCGGAGCAGCGGGACAAGGCCCGGCACCCGCGCGACGTCGTCGAGCCCATGCTGGACACCTACGCGCGCCACCTCCTCACCCTGGGCAGCTACCGCGACGACCCCGACGTGCACGTCGCCTCGTACGAGTCCCTCAAGTCCGATCCCGGCGCGCGCTTCCGCGAGGTCGTGCGGTTCCTCGGCCTGCCGCTGGTGGACGACGCCGTCGACCGGGCGCTCGCCCTGTCCGACATCTCCACCATCCGCGCGACGGAGGAGCAGGTCGGCCGGTCCATGGTGGTCAAGCTCGACGGCTACTTCACGCGGGACGGCTCGATCGGGCAGTGGAAGGAGTTCTTCGACGACGACGACGTCGAGCGCGCCCGCCGCGTGCTCGCGGCCCACGGCCTGGACCTCGACGCGTTCACCGTCGACGCGCCCGAGGGCATCCGCTAGGACGTCGGCGGGGGCCGTCGCCTGCGGTCGGCTAGGACACCGCCGTGATCGTCGAGATCCACGCCGCCGGCATCGAGCCCGCCGTGGTGCGCTTGCCCACCGACGACCGGATCGCGTCGGCCTTGCCGGTCACCGACTTGGTCTGGCCGGTCGACGACGTCGCCGTGAGGGTGCGGACCTGACCGCTCGTCCACCGCGCGGTGACCTTGATCGACCGCACGCTCGTCAGCCCGAAGAGCTTCCGCGCCTGGGCCTGCGTCATCGTCCGGGTCCACGACGCGTACGAGTTGCCGGGCGCCGCCTTGCTGTACGGGTCGGAGACCGAGCGCTCGTACGGCACCACCGACGACCACACCTGCTCGGAGTGGGCGGTGCGCCCGCCGCTGGAGGAGAAGTAGTGCGCCTGCACCGGGCTGCCCTGGTAGGTGAGGGCCTGCGCGCGGGTGCGACCGTCGACGGACGCGTCGACCGCCTTCTTCCAGATCGCGCCCCACCGGCCGTTCGTGCCCTCGCCCTCCTTCTTCCAGCCGGTGTAGTTCTGGTCGCGCACGTCGTCGACGACGTGGCAGCGGCAGTCGGCCTTCGCCTTCCGCATCGCGACCATGGCGTACGAGCGGGCCGCCATCGCCTGCGCCCGCAGCGCGGCGCTGCCCGTGGTGCCCCAGGAGGACGGCATCTCGGCGACGCCGTAGAGGTACTCGGTGTTGAGCAGGACGTCGTTGACGACGTTCGGGATGCCCTTGCGGGCGGTGAGGGTCATGCGCCCGTGCTTGTACGTGCCGTGGGCGTCGCGCACCGTCACGAGGGCCGGCGTCCCGCCGGACTGGTAGTAGCGGGTGCCCGACCAGTGGAGCCGCAGCAGGGCGGCGCGGTACGTCTTGCCGGCCACCTTGACGACGATCTTTCCGGACGAGGTGGACAGGTCGAAGCGCGTGGTGCCCGAGCCCGACGCGAGCGTCGTGCCGGCGGACGAGCGCAGCCGCCACTTCCCGTCGTGGACGGCGACCGCGCTGGTCGCCTTGGAGTCGCCGTACCCGGAGCGGCCCAGCGGGTCGGGGCCGTACACCTGCACGGCCACGGTCTCGGGGGTGGTGACGTGCTTCGTCGTCGCGCCCTGGTAGTAGTGCCGCAGGATGTCGCCGCCGTTGACGCCGCCGCGGCGGGCCAGCTCGTACGCCCCGTACTGGGGCATCCCCACGCCGTGGCCGAAGCCGCTGCCGGTGAGGCGGAAGCTGGTCGGCAGCGCGGCCGCCGCCGCGGAGACGCTGCTCGTCGTGGTGGCCGCCCCGGGCGACGCCTGCTGCGCGGCCGCGGGGACCACAGACAGCCCCGCCGCGGCCAGGAGCGTGGTGGTGGTGCCGGCGACCAGCCGGCGGACCCAGGTGCTGGGCATGGTGGACCCCCTCGGACGTTTCCCCCTGCGTCCACTGTGCGGCACGGCGGGGGGCGGAGCATCTCGGACCGGGCACGAGCCGGGTCGCCGGCGGGCGGTGCCCGCGCTGGGCCCTATGGAGCGAGGAGCCCGGACACCCTGCGCGCGCTCCGCTCGCCGGGGTCGTCGGGGAGGCCTACCGTCGGGAGGCATGAGTCGATGGGGACGGATCTGCACGGCCGGCGGCGTGACCACCGCCCTCGCGCTCGGCGGGGTCGTGGTCCCGACGATCACCCTCCCGGTGGCGCAGGCGCACGCGGTCGCGCCGGACGTCGAGACGCTCGAGGTGCCGGGGGTCGACCGCGGCGCCCGCGCCCAGGCGGGGGCGCTCACCGAGGCGGTCGGCGGCGAGCAGGAGCACGCGGACTACGGCCAGGGCGAGGCCGCCGCGAGCGCGCCCGCCCCCGAGGAGGGCCAGCTGGCGGCGCTGAGCCCGCGGCGCACGACCCAGGAGTTCCTGGTGGCGGGCGTGACGTGGGAGGCGCCGGCCGGTGCCGGCGCGGAGGTCGGCGCCGACGTCGGCACGGGCGCCACGGCCGGGGCGGACCCCGAGGTCACCGAGGTGGCGGTGCGGCTGCACGAGGACGGCGCGTGGACCGACTGGCGCGCGCTGGGGCTGGACGGCGTGGTCACCG
Organism: Isoptericola sp. NPDC057391; assembly: GCF_042668085.1. Lineage (NCBI taxonomy): Bacteria > Bacillati > Actinomycetota > Actinomycetes > Micrococcales > Promicromonosporaceae > Isoptericola > Isoptericola sp. NPDC057391. The sequence goes on from NZ_JBHVBO010000026.1 coordinate 32,149, forward strand.
AGGAGGGGCGCACCGGGACGGAGCCGATCACGTCGGCGGGCGCGGACGGCATCCAGGTGCGGGTGCGCACCGCGGACGGCGAGACGCCGCCGGGCCTCGAGGTGGACGTCGTCGACCCGGGCACGTCGGCGGCCGACGCCACCGTCGGGGCGGGCCAGGCGCCGGCGGCGTCGGCGAACGCCGCGACCGGCCGCGAGCTCCGGCCGTCCGTCGTCACCCGCAAGCAGTGGGGCGCCGACGAGTCGCTCCGCGGCTCGTGGCCGACGGTGTCGGGCCGGCTCGACGCGATCTACGTGCACCACACCGCGGGGACCAACTCGTACTCGAGGTCCCAGTCGGCCGCCATCGTGCGCGGCATCTACGCGTACCACACGAAGTCGCGCGGCTGGCCCGACATCGGCTACCAGCTCCTCGTCGACCGGTTCGGCCGGATCTTCCAGGGCCGCTCCGGCGCCGTCGACGACAACCCGATCGGCGCCCATGCGGGCGGGTACAACACGGGGACGATCGGCGTGTCCGCGATGGGGGACTTCGAGGTGGCGCGGCCGACGTCCGCGCTGCTCACCGCGCTCACGCACGTGGTCGCGTGGAAGGCGTACCAGTACGGCGTCGGCCCCAAGTCGCACGTGACGCTGCCCACCGGTACCAGCACCGGCTCCGACACGCGCGCGAGACCGGGGCAGCGGGTGCGGGTGCCCGCCATCACGATGCACCGCACGACCAACCACACGACCTGTCCGGGGCGGTACCTGGCGGGCCGCATGAAGTGGCTGCGGAACGCGGTCCAGGACAGGGTCGACCGGGCGAAGAGCTACTACGGGACGGTGCGGCCCGCGGTCGGCAGACCGAACGGCTCGTTCCCGGCGGACCAGACGCCGGCCCAGTGGGCGTCCGCGCCCACCTATCGCTGGAGCAGGGTGTCGGGCGCCGCGAAGTACCAGGTGCTCCAGAAGTACGCGAAGTGGAACGAGGACATGCCGGACATGCGCTACTGGCGGGTGCTCGGGACGACGACCTCGACGTCGATGAAGATCAGGACGAGCCCCGGGTGGACGCGGCACGTGGCGGTCCGCGCGATCAGCAAGAACGGTGACCGCGGACGGATCGAGACCATCACCCGCTCGGCCCGGCCGGTGCCCGCGTCGAGCTGGACCAGGTCCAGCACGTGGAAGCGGGTCACGGGGTCGGGGTACGAGTCGGGTCAGGCGTTCCGCAGCTCGCACCACAACGCCCAGATCAGGATCGCGAACGCGCACCAGGTGAGGTCGGTGCGGATCATGGCTGCGACCGGGCCGGGCTACGGCCGCGTGCAGGTGCTCGTGGGAGGCAAGGCCTACAAGACGATCAACCTGAGCTCGGCGAGGTTCAACCCGCGCAAGGGCTTCCCCATCAGCCTCGGCGGCTGGCGGGACGGGACCGTGACGCTGCGCAACGTGGACCACGGGAAAGAGGTGCGCATCAGCGCCATCGCGCTCGCCCGGAACTGATCGCCGCCGGGCTGCGGCCGGCCGTCGTGGCGTCCCCTACGATGGTCCGGACTCGCACGCCGGCGAGCGACGCACGGAAGGAGCGGCGTGAGGACTGCGCTGATCGGGTACACGGGCTTCGTCGGGTCGAACCTGGCGGCCGCGCACGGGTTCGACGACCTGTACAACACGTCGAACATCGAGCAGATCGCCGGGCAGGAGTACGACCTGGTGGTGAGCGCGGCCGCGCGCGCCGATTCCCACCGCATCAACCAGGACGGGGCCGCGGACCGGGCCGAGATCGACGCGTACGTCGACCTGCTGTCGACCGTGCGCGCGTCCAAGCTGGTGCTCGCCTCCACGGTCTGCGTGTACCCGGGCCAGACGTCCCCCGACGAGTCGACGCCGCTGTCCGAGGACGGGCTGACGCCGTACGGCGCCAACCGGCTCCACATGGAGCGGCGCCTCGGCGACGCGTTCGACCTGCTGCCCGTCCGCCTGCCCCAGCTGTACGGGCGCGGCATCAAGAAGGGCATCGTGTACGACCTGATGAACGACTACCGGGTCGAGCACATCCGTCCCGAGGGAGAGTTCCAGTACTACGACCTGCGGCGGCTGTGGGCCGACGTGCAGGTGGCCCTCGAGCACGGCCTGGAGTCGTTGAACATCGCCACGCCGGCGCTCACGAGCGCGACCATCGCGCGCGAGGTGTTCGGTCGGGACATCAGCGACCAGGTGATCGACGGGCCCGAGAACCCGATGTCGCGGAGGTACACCCGCGACATGCGGACCCGCCACGCCGACCTGTTCGGCGGCCCGGACGGCTACCTCATGACCGCCGAGGAAGAGCTCGACGCCGTGCGCGCCTTCCTGCAGGACTCCCGCGCCGGCCGGCTCGACTGACCGGCGCGCCCCACGCACCACCAGCCCAGGACGACGTCGTCCGTGCCGTCGGTCCCCCACAAGGAGAGATACAACACCGATGTACAAGTCCCACAAGGTCTCGGCCATCGTCACGTGCGCCGGTCGCGGCGTCCGCTTCGGCGGCAACAAGCTGCTGGTCAAGATCAACGGCGTCACGATCCTCGAGAAGACGGTGCGCGAGTTCGTGCACCCGGCGGTCGACGAGATCATCGTGACGATCAGCCCGGAGAACCGCGAGATCTACCACGAGATCCTGGTCGAGAAGGCCGGCCTGCCGGTCACGCTCGTCGACGGCGGTGCGGAGCGGTTCATCTCGGCGCAGCTCGGCCTGCAGGCCACCACGGGCACGATCGTCATGGTGCACGACGGCGTGCGCCCGTTCGTCAACGGGGAGCTCATCGAGCGGGTGCTCGAGGCGGGCGTCGAGCACGGCGCGGCCATGCTCGGCACGCCGACGGTCGTCCAGCTCAAGACGGTGGACGACGACGAGTTCATCACCGGGTCGCTCGACCGCTCGCACTCGTGGCTCGGCCAGACGCCGCAGGTGTTCCAGCGCGAGCTGCTCGAGAAGGCCTACCAGGACGCCATCTCGTCGAACTACCAGCGCGTCTCCGACGACGCCGACCTCGTCGCCGAGTTCACCGGTCACCGGGTCAAGATCGTCAAGGGCGAGGACTACAACATCAAGATCACCACGCGCACCGACCTGGTCATCGCCGACCAGATCATGGCGCAGGCCGACTGGGAGTGAGTCGGTCCGGCGGCAGCGAGCCGCCCGCGCGCCCACCGGCCCCCCCCCCCGGCCCCCCCCCCGGT